>CALQED020000042.1 GCA_943329505.2 Polynucleobacter meluiroseus
AAATCATGCCCAGGAATCAGAATATTTCCTGGCCTGCTCCGCCAGTAATGCCAAATTAATTCAATAGAGCGAGCGCTTTCGCTTTCATCCTCAGTATCAATCACTTTGCGCGATAACAACTCAGCACGATTTTTAGCAGAGTCTCCCGTAAATAAAATGTCATTCTCGCCATTGTTCAACACAAAGAGTAAATGACCAGGAGTATGTCCAGGCACTGTATATGCATGGATGCCAGGAATAAATTCTTGTCCTGACGTAAGTTTGGTTACCCTATTTGACCGAACCAGCTCTTGAACATACAGCTCGGGCAGTGGATTAAAGCCTGGGGGCTGTAAAGCCGCCCAATCAAGCTCCACCTGACCGATCCAGATCTTGGCGTTTGGAAATAAGGTGAAATTAACGGCATGATCATAGTGTGCATGGGTCAACACGACGTCCGTGACAGCTTCAGGCTCAACTGCAAACTCTTTTAAGCGTCGCTCTAAAGGTTTTCGCATACCAAATGCGCCTACATCGAGCAATATCGTCCGCCCCTCACCTCGTATGAGTGTTACCGTACTCCAGCCCAACCCACCATGACATATTGCACGACCAGGAAATCCCTGAATTAACACGTCAACCTGATAGCGATGCATAGATTCTTTCAAGCAAATGTAAAAGGAAGTTTAATCTGCATTAATATGCGCCTCTGTAATGAGCTTCCCATATAAACGCAAATCAGATTGAATTTGTTGTGCAAACTCCGCAGCTGTACCACCCACAATCTCATTACCGCCTTCATCTACTAAACGACGAATGATGGCAGGTGACTTTAAGGCTTTTACAGCTTCCTCATTCAAGCGACGAATGATGGCAGGATCTGTGCCTGCTGGTGCCAACAGACCTTGAAACTGGGTGATATTAAAGCCCTTGTACCCTAACTCATTCATTGTTGGAAGACTTGGCATCGCTTTACTTCGCTTCATGCCCGATACAGCGAAACCGCGTAAATTACCTGCCTTCATCAAGGGAATTCCGGTAACCAAGGGTTCAAAAGTAAACGTTAATTGACCACCCAATAGGTCAGCTAACGCCGGTGCTGCGCCCTTATAAGGAACATGAGTAAATTCTGCATTAGCCAACAGCCCAAATAATTCTCCCGCTAAATGGCCGCCGCCTCCAATGCCAGTGGACCCATAACTAAATGCTTTGGGTTTTGCACGCGCCTCTGTAACCAACTCACCAATATTTTTAATAGGTGATTTAGCAGGAACTACCAAAGCATATTGATAGGTAATCAACATACTGATAGGAGAAAAATCTTTAACGGGATCGAAAGGGACTTTTTTATACAGCACAGGGTTAATGACGAGGGGTCCACTCGCGGTAAGCAACAGTGTGTAACCATCTGGTGCCGCCTTAGAGACTATGTCTGAGCCAATCGTGCCATTAGCGCCAGGCTTATTTTCAACCACCACAGGCTGACCCATGCTATCAGACATTGCCTGAGCAACTAAGCGAGCAGTAATATCCGCTGCGCCGCCAGCTACATATGGAACGATGACTTTAATAGGTCGATCTGGGTAACTAGATTGGGCGCTAGCCATCTGCATACCCGCGAGCAGGCTGCTAGTAAAAAATAAGATTGAAAAAAATCTGCTGGTGTGTTGAAACTTCATTTATTTGTCTCCCGCATATTGTCTTAGTAGAGCCAAAGTCTCGGAACTGATCTCTACCCCATTTTTTCTTTGCTTCTCTAACTTAGCCAACTCGATCATGCCTGGAACAATCACCGGCTTGCTTGGATCAGCGGGAGGGCTGTCCATCAAAATGTTTGCAAAATCTACCATTCGCTCACTTAACCATGCGCTCGATCCTAGTCGGGAGGTATCAATCAAAATAAAGAAATGTCCTAGATTTTGTGGCTCATCAGGCGCATCTTGCCAAGACTGGATGTGCGTCAGGTAGCCTGCATTCGATAACAGACCAGCAAATAAATCGACCATCAGCGCTAAACCATATCCCTTATGTCCACCAATGGGGAGCAAAAATCCATCTAATGCTACTTTGGGGTCGGTGGTGGATTTTCCTTGTGCATCTGTTCCCCAAGTATCTGGAATGGATTCTCCACGCTTGAGTGCATTGCGAATTTTTGCGCGAGCTACTACGCTCATAGCCATGTCTAACAAAAATGGTTTTCCATTGGGATTCGGAACCCCAAAACCTAAAGGACTATTGCCAAGGCGGGCATCTGATCCGCCCCAAGGCGCAATCGTAGTGGTCGCATTGCTACCAATAATGCTAGCAAACCCTTTCTCTGCTGCAATGAGTGAGTACGGAGAAATCGGGCCGAAGTGATTGCTCCCTCGTGCAAAAGCTGCTGCAATTCCGAACTCGCGCGCAGCCTCCATTGCTGCATTTAAGGTCCGCATACCAACAACCGGACCCACACCATTATCTCCATCAACCCCGATCAAGGCCGGCGCCAGTCGCTCAATCCGAATATTCGGCTTTGGATTGATTCCGCCAATCTTTAAACGGTCACCATAAGATTCAATCCTGCTAAGACCATGAGTTGATATCCCAAAGAGATCAGCCATCACAAGAATGCTGACTAAATCATTGGTATCTTGATCGCTCATACCGAGACTTAGAAAAGCGCGCTTACCCAAGGCAAGAAGTTCCGCCTCAGAAATAGTCTCGTTACTTTGGGTTTTAGTATTCACGCTGGTCCTATGGTCCTATGGGATTTGAATATCCACTTAACATACATTAATCAAAAAATTAGTCGGCAGTCAGGTTTGCATTTCTCACAACTTGACCCCAGCGTTTTTGCTCTGCGGTAATAAATTTTGCAAAATCTGCTGGGCCCATGCCTGCTGAAACACTAGAGTCTTCTAACAACCTTTTTTGCACTGAAGGAGATGCCAGTGCTTTTAAAGCCTCTTTATTAATACGCGCTATTACTGCCTCTGGTGTTTGGGCAGGAACTAGTAGTCCAAACCACTGCGTACTCTCAAAGTTCTTATAACCCAACTCGGCAACTGTTGGTACCTCTGGAATAGCCTGCATTCTTTGCACGGATCCCACTGCCAATATTTTTAATTGCCCAGACTTCACATGCGTCAGAAATCCAGGCAAGCCTGCAGAAGCCGCATCAATGTTCCCAGCCAAAAGATCAGTCATCTGAGCGCCTGTTCCCTTATAGGGAACATGAATGACATCAATACCCGCAGACGTTTTCAACATTTCAAAAGCGAGATGCCCCGCGCTACCATTACCAGCAGATCCATAACTGAACTTTCCTGGAGCGGATTTTGCTTGAGAGATAAATTGAGGCAAGGTAGTTGCGCTAGATTTTGGCCCCACTGCAAATACCATTGGAACCTTAGCCAACAATGTCACTGGCATAAAGTCTTTTTGTACATCGTAGGGTAACTTAGGCATCATCGCAGGGTTAACAGCCAAGGTACCAACATGTCCCAGAATAATGGTGTAACCATCAGGCGTAGCACGAGCAGCGTCTTGCATGGCAATCACACCTTGCCCGCCAGCCTTATTCTCAACAATCACTGACTGCCCCAGATTTTTACCAAGTTCAACCGCAAGCGTCCTAGCAATAACATCTGAACTTCCCCCTACGCCATAGGGAACAATTAATCTAATCGTTCGCTCAGGCACCCATTCTTGCGCGAAACAAAAACCAGATACAAGGAAAGAAAGTCCAATGAAAATATTGGTACAGCGCTGCTTCACAATACGTCGTATTTCGGATGTTATTTTATTTTTCATAGCATTCATTTATTGCATCGTCTTTAAGGATTTCGAATCAATTGTCTTCATGATGCAACATGATTAAGGAATAAGTACTATTTTGCCAAAAAAGGCTCCACTATCTAGTAATTCGTGAGCTTTGATTGCCTCTGATAAAGGGAAAAGATTCGCTGAAGGTGGCGATATTTGCTTCTTAGCCGCTAAATCAATAGCCCTTTCCATCAAGGCTCTTCTCACCATTGGTACTGAGTCTAAGGTGTGAATCGTAAAACATCGAATTGCAGGACTAATTGCGCCCATCGAGCGCAGCGCTTCTAGTAAATTCTGATCAGGCAATCCACCCATAATATTGTAGGAAAGCAAAACTCCTAGGGGCGCAAGATACGCCAAATTCTTCACAAATTCTGTTCCGCCAACGTGATCTAAAACTAAATCGACCCCCATGCCAGAGGTGTGCTCCAATACTCGCGCCTGAATATCTTCGGTATGTCGATTGAATACCAATTGTGCTCCGGAATTCTGGGCATAGACCTTCTTTTCATGATTGCTGGTCGTGCCAATCGCTGTGATGCCATCTAATGCTGCTAACTGTAATACTGCTACTGCTACACCACCTGCAGCACCATGAATGAGAACTGAACGCGGGATTTTATTGCCAGACTCATATAACAGTGCGCCAGCCAGTTGGTAATTGGGAAGAGTGACCGCATCAATAAAAGAAATTGTATTGGGCAATTTAAAAACAGATTTTGCTGGCACGAGCATTTCTTCTGCATAGCAGCCACCACGCTGCGATAACTCACGAGAACTAATTAGTACTCGATCACCTAAGTGCAAGTCTTCTCTAACATCACTGTGAATTTCAATAATTTCTCCAGACAACTCATTTCCTGGAATGGCTGGCATCGGTGGCTGCCAACGATAAATGCCCTTTCGCACTAATACATCAGGCTTTCCAACGCCTATGGCATGAGCCCTTACCCGTACTTGCCCACTTTGAATAGGCTGACTTGGAATGTCTACATACTGTAAAACCTCGGGGCCACCAAACTCATGTATTTGTATTGCTTTCATAGGCCTTTAATCGGCTTGCGCGCCAGAATCTTTCACTACTTTTGCCCACTTGTTTACTTCATTAGTGACATGGGTCGTAAATTGAGCAACGCTACCACCAACTGGCTCGGACCCTTCCTTAGTCAATACTCCACGAAATTCTGAGTCGCTCAAAATCTGACTGGTTGCCTCATGTAATTTAGCAATAATTTCAGGCGGAGTATTGGCTGGTGCAAACAAGCCTTGCCATGAGTTAATTTCATAATTTGGATAACCTAATTCCATGATGGTTGGTACATCAGGCAATGAGGCCACCCTCATTTTAGTTGTTACTGCAAGGGCGCGAAGCTTACCGCTTTTGATATAAGGCAGCATGCCTGGTACTAAACCAAAATGCGCATCCACTTGGCCTGCTAGCAAATCATTGAGTACAGGTGCATTTCCTTTGTACGGAATATGCATCATGCTAACTCCCGTCATAGTCTTAAACATTTCACCTGCTAAATGAGGTGAGGTGCCAGACCCAGAAGATGCGTAATTGATTTTTCCAGAATTGGCTTTAGCGTAGGCAATAAATTCGGGTAAGGTCTTAGGGGGTAAATTCGGATTAATCACCAACACCAAAGGCAAGGAGGATATTTGAATAATCGGCTGCAGATCCTTAATCGTGTCATAGCTTAATTTTGGACGCAATCCAGCGTTAATTGCCAGGGAGATTGTGGTAAATAGCAGGGTATAACCATCTGGTGGGGCTTTGGCTACATAAGCTACGCCAATAGTAGAACCTCCGCCCGGTTTATTTTCAACAACCACTTGCTTGCCCAATGCAGTAGATAGTTTTTGGCCAATTGCACGAGCCGTCACATCGGTACTGCCTCCCGCAACAAACGGCACCACCAGAGAAATTGGCTTATTGGGATATGGCTGAGATAACGCAACTGCGGGCACCAGAAGCAAGGCATTGAATAGAGTAATGACTTGCCACTGAGACAATAATTTCCTGATCAATACCATGGTTAACAACTCCCAAATAAGATTAGCGGGTTGCTGCGACTACAGGATTTTCAAGAGTGCCGATTCCTTCGATGGTGATACGCATAACATCACCAACCTTCGCAAGCAGCGGCGGATTATGGTACATGCCAGGACCAGGAGGCGATCCGGTAGATAACACATCGCCTGGCTCCAGCGGAAACATACGGGATAAGCTAGCGATAAATTGCTTCACAGAAAAGAGCATTTCAGATGTGTGGGCAGAGCAGACCTCAAGCTCATTCAGATAAGTCTTTACAGAGAGGTTCTGGGGATCGGGAATTTCATCCTTGGTTACCAAATAGGGCCCCATAGGGCAAAAGGTTTCGAAACCCTTGGAAATTAAGAGCAAGCCTTGCGCCTGAAGACAGCGAGCCGAGACATCATTCATGATCGTATAGCCAGCGACATAGTCCATGGCATTCTCTTCATCAACATGGTAGGCGCGCTTACCAATGATGACCGTGAGTTCTCCCTCTAAATCGAGCTGCTTAACAATTTTAGGATAAATAATGGGCTTCTGATGGCCTGTGATAGCCGTGGCATATTTAGAAAAAATATGAGGCATTGGAGGGGTGACAATTTTTTCCTGTCTGGAGGCACCCTCTTTGCGTAACTCATCTAAATGGCGTAAATAATTTCTGCCTCCCATCATGATCTTGCTGGGATTCAAAATAGGAGATTGAAGATCGGCTTGAGCGGTTGGAATACCTAGGCTAGTATCTTTTTTCTGAATATAGTTCTCAATAGCTTTTTTTGCCAAGAGCATCGCTGGCTGACCCTGAGTTAAAAAACTCACCATGTTTTCTGGCAACTGCTCTTCTTTCGATAAGAAAGAGTTGAGATGAATAATTCGTCCATCATGCTCCGCTCCAATGAGCATAGCTCCATTTGCTTGATAAGTTACTAACTTCAAAATAGTCTCCTCTGTCGATATTTTTTATTCATTAAGCTAAGCTATTGGGGGAGTCAAATCAGCATGACAGCCATTGAGCCACACCCCAAAAGACTGTTAAAGGTATCACAGAATAGTGATCCATTTAACAATCTAGCGATTTGGTGAAAAGTCCGTAGACGATAGGTATATGGTGCTTTGAGATCCCAAGAGTGGTCCGGATAACTTCTCGCTTTCAGTCTTGACTGCCTTCCACTCCTCATCATTTGCAAAAGCATCCCAAGCGGCTTTTTCAGCATCCTTGTTTGGGAAGCGCACGAGATAATTAAATACACCGGGCTCTTCTAAGTTATCCCAGCAATGGGTTACCTCAATCCCAAGTCGATTAAAAATCGACATGGTCTTTTCTGCAAAGCGTTTTTTTAAGGCTTCAAAATTACCCTCTGTTGCCTTATATGTTTTTAATTCATAAATCATAGAATGCCTTTCTTTCAATATCAGTGTTTTGTAGTACTTTAATTAAGATCAATTTTGTTCGATTTAATCAAGCTACTCCACTTGGCAATTTCGCTATTAATAAATACCTTAAATTGAGCTGGATCAGCCCTCACAATATCCATGGTTTGAGCAGCCAATAACTTACGCGTCTCTGGATCATCTAATGCTTTTGAGATGGCAGCGGCTAATTTATCAATCACTTGAGAGTTGGTTCCATTCGGAGCAAAAACTCCGAACCATAAAGACACATTGAAATCAGGTACACCGGCCTCTTCCAGTGTTGGCACTGCTACCAATGGAGTTCTTTTGTTACTGGTTGTCGCTAAAGGAATGAGTTTTCCACTATTAATATGTGGCAAAACGGTTGATGCTGGAGAAAACATGACTGGCACTAGTCCTGATAAAAGATCGCTCATCGCCTGAGAGCTACCTTTATATGGCACATGCTGCATTTGAATTCCAGTGCGAGCCTCAAATAATTCTGCTGACATATGTGGAGAGCTTCCGGCTCCAGAGGATGCATATGAAATCTCACCTTGCTTTGACTTGGCTAGTGCAACTAATCCCTGCACCGACTTCACACCTAGATTAGGATGCACCACCAAAATATTGGGAATGCTAGCGACTAGAGCAATCGGGGCTAAGCTCTTGTACGCCTGTGTGCTCGCATTATTATGCGCAGCAGCGTTTACCGTTCCAGAAGATGAACTAAACAACAAGGTATAGCCATCATTTGGTGCATTGGCGACCAACTCAGTAGCAATAGAGCTTGATGCGCCCGGACGGTTTTCTACCAATACCTGTTGGCCCAGTTGCGGTCTTAAACGTTCAGCAATAATTCGCGCTGCGGTATCGGTAGCACTACCAGCAGCAAAACCTACGACAAACTTAATCGGCTTATTGGGGTAAGCATCCGACTGAGCCTGCGCTATTGATCCAAAAAATATCAAAACAACTGCTAGTGGAACTACCGGTAGATATTTTTTGACATTCATTATTCACGCTCCAAAATATTGAGTCCGCGCACACGATCCAGTAGATAGAG
>CALQED020000043.1 GCA_943329505.2 Polynucleobacter meluiroseus
AATATATTGGTAAACCCGTTGTGATCATCTTTGGTACGCTCAACTTATTTATCCTCATTTTTTTCTTCATTTACTATTACACCTAAATACGAAGCTTTAAGAAAAGTTTTTGCGCTCAGCAGTCTCATTTTAGTTAAGGGTTAATTCAAATCTATGTTGAATAAAAAAATGGTCATGCCATTGACCTGGGGTTTAGCAGTGGCCATCCTGGGAGGCTTTGCGACGGATTTGGGGCCCTGGTACCAAGCTCTAAAAGAGCCATTTTGGAAGCCGCCTGACTTTGCATTTGGCCCCATTTGGTCTGCTATTTTTATTTTTTCTGGCATTGCTTGGGTTGGTGTAAAAAATTTAACCTCTGATGCCTCGATTCTTAGTCGCTTAAATGTTTTATTTTGGCTAAATGCTGGTCTGAACCTACTATGGAGTATTTTGTATTTTCGCTTTCAAAGACCTGATTGGTCTTTGTATGAAGCCGTATTTTTATGGCTTTCAGTCCTCGCCATATTGCTAACGATCAGAAAAATTTCAACTAGATATAGTCTTTATCTGCTGCCGTATTTAATATGGGTCAGCATTGCGATTGTTTTGAATTGGGATACCGTTCGACTCAATGGCCCCTTCACTTAGAAAGCCAGGGCCATCGTAGTCTGATATTAAATGAACTGCTGGCTCTAAAAACCGCTTTCATAAAACTCGGTCAACAATCACCATGTCCTCTAATCCGGCTTAATTTTGGCCTCATTGACAACTCGGCCCCAACGATTCATTTCGCTATTAATAAAGGCTGTAAATGCTTCTGGCGTATCAACCTGTACGATCGAGCCATCCTGCTTGAGTTTGGCACGAGCTTGTGGATTATCAAACGCGGTACGAATCCCTTGATTTAACTTCATCACGATATCCCTTGAGGTACCTTTTTTTACCACCAAGCCATACCATTGCGTAGCCTCGAAATTTTTGAGTTCTGGAATACCAGACTCAGAGATGGTTGGAAGTTTAGGTAATGCATCAATACGCTTAGTGCTAGTAACCCCTAGAGCACGAACATTGCCAGCTTCAATGTGCTGCATTAGGGGTGGTGCGCCCGTAATAATGAAATCTACTTGACCGCCAATTAAATCAACAATGGCTGGTGCGGTGCCCTTATACGGGACATGCATCATATTGGTACCAGTCAGTAATTTGAAATATTCAGTAGCAATATGCGCGGCACTACCATTGCCTCCAGAGCTATAGCTGAGCTTGCCAGGATTTTTCTTGGCGTACTCGACTAGCTCACTTACTGTCTTAAAAGGTCTTGAGTTATTGACTGCTAAAACATTAGGCACCAATGCAATTCGACTCACAGCATCAAAGTCTTTGATTGGGTCGTAAGACAAATTGGGATATAGCGCAGGACTTACAGCAAGAGTGCCAATATGACCCATAAATAGGGTATAGCCATCTGCTGGGGCCTTCATCAGCATATCAACCGCAATTTGACCGCTTGCACCCGGCTTATTTTCAATAATGACGGGTTGTCCCCACATTTGGGTAAAAGCATCACCCAACATGCGGGCAAAGATATCTGTTGAGCCGCCCGGAGGAAATGGCACGAGTAATTTAATGGGTTTACTTGGGTACTGATTCTGCGCGAGGGCATTAACACCCAATAATGGCGTTACCAATAGTGAGAGCATGAAACATTTAATGAGAAATGATTTTCTAAATTTCATTGCTGATATATCTCCATCTATCTATTCTGATTCTCGTGAATTATCGATTCTTCCAGACTGGTTTGCGCTTTTCTAAGCGAGCACGAATACCTTCTTGACGATCTTCACTCAAATAAGGATTTGCTCCAGGGTCTTGTCGTAATGCAGAAGCGACAGGCAGATCAAGACCACCCTTGGCAACAGCCTTTACCCGACGCACTGAAATGGGCGCATTGGCAGCAATCGCATTGGCTAACTCTAGGGCAACAGGCATCACTTCTTCCCTTTTAACCAAACGATTTAATAGCCCTAAGCCATAAGCCCTTTCGCCACTAATATACTCTCCGGTCATGAGCAATTCCAAGGCAAAAGTCAGCCCAATCAAGCGAGGTAGTATCACTGAG
The DNA here is from genome assembly GCA_943329505.2 of Polynucleobacter meluiroseus. GTDB lineage: Bacteria > Pseudomonadota > Gammaproteobacteria > Burkholderiales > Burkholderiaceae > Polynucleobacter > Polynucleobacter meluiroseus_E. The sequence continues at coordinate 2,099 of CALQED020000043.1, forward strand.
CCAAAATTAGCCCCCATCCCAATCTTGGTCTCAGGTAAACCAAATTGAGCCTCTGTATGGCCAATCCTTAAATCACACGCTAAAGCTAACTCAAACCCACCCGCTACAGCAGTTCCATTTAAGGCCGCAATCACAGGCTTTTTCACTTCGTTGACGACTTCAAAAATATTCCGCTCAACTCGGTTCATGGGACTACGAAAACGAACGCCTGCAGTATCCCGATCGCGCATGTCTTTTAAATCAGCACCCGCACAAAATGCCGCATCACCTGTCCCAGTGATCACAATCACGCGAACACCATCTTCGCTATCAGCATCCAATAGCGCCTCTATTAACTCTAATTTCAGAGACTCGGACAGGGCATTACGACGTTCTGGACGATTTAAACGTAAGACCCGAATATGTCCTTCATTTGAAATTACTAATTCTGCGTTTTCATTACTCATTTTTCATCCTCATTACCTTGAATAGGTTCTCACCCTTGCAGAGCATTTGATTGGACTCCTGCTGTAATTTCATCCTCAGTCAATCCAAATTGGCGCAATACTGAAAAAGTATGCTCCCCAAGCCTTGGGGCGGGGTAGTGCTCCTCTCGTTGACCGCCGGAGAAGCGATTGGTTAAACCTAGCTCTAGGATATTGCCCTCGGTAGGATGTTGATTCTTCTTAATAAATCCAACTTCCTCAAGATGGGGGTCGACTAATAAGTCTTCTATTGAGTTATAACGCATACAGGGAATATCGCGCTCCTCAAAAATAGCAATCCACTCTGCAGATGTTTTATTGATTAAGGAGGTAGAGCGCAGTTGGTAATAGGCCTCACTATTTTTGGTGCGGACTGCAACATTGCAAAACAGTGGATCCGTCTTCAGTTCGGGTCGCCCAATCGCATCAAAAAACGCAAATGCCTGTACATCTGTATTTGGTGAAATCGAGACATAGCCATCAGCAGTCCTTGCAGGACGATTATTTTTATCTAAAACCCTAGCATCACCAATAGGCCCGATCGGAGGATCAAAGGTCATGCTACACAAATGTTCCCGCAAGACAAAGGCAGCGGTGGTTTCAAACATGGGCACTTCAATCAATTCACCAACATTTGTTTTAGTACGCCGATATAAGGCAAAACCAATGGCTTGGGCAGTCACGAGGCCGGTAATATGGTCAGTCATGACCATCGGTACAAAGCGGGGCTCTCCGCTAGATTTCTCAAAGCATCCTGCAACCCCACCAGAAGATTGAATGACCGTATCGTAGGCGGGGCGGTTGTAATATGGCCCACCACGACTAAACGCCAAAATCTGGGCGTAAATTAACTGGGGATTTAATGCATTCAGGCTGTCCCAGTCAAGCCCCAGTTTTTTTAGGGCTCCCATACGATTGTTCGTTACAAAAACATCCGCTTTTTTGAGCAAGCGTAGCAACGCTGCAATACCATCTGGGTTTTTCAGATCTAAGCAGACTGATTTTTTATTGCGATTGAAGTGAATAAACTTGCCACTCATCCCTGGATTGCGTGAGCCTCCACCTAACTGCCTCATTAAGTCACCTGCGGGAGCTTCAATCTTAATGACCTCCGCCCCATAATCAGCTAGAGTTAAAGAGCATACCGGCCCAACGACAACGCTAGAGAGGTCAACTACTAAGACGCCATCTAGCGGACCGCCCGCCGGTTTCTGATGATCTGTATTCAATCTTTATGCTCTCTCATTAAACTTCATTACTAGGTTTACGAATCCATGGGCGTGCATTACCTTCATACACTTTTGGACCAAGCCTAAAATGCTGCGCTTCTGCAAATGTATACACTACCGGCATATCCACATCGTATAGCTGATCGCCACTAGGTAAGCCGCCATTGAAGGTAACTTGTGAATGTAGTGGACGTTTTAATATTTCCGATAAGCGCACTGAGGTGGCAATCAACTTCTCTAAATGGATGCCGCAATCAATATTGAGGGTTTGCAATAAATGCACCAAATCCTCTGTTGGAATCATGCCAGTAGCCTGGCCGTTACCACAGTATGGGCAGCCACCAATTCCACCGATAGCGCAGTCAATGATTAATGTGTCAGACTCTGATAAAGCATTTAATGCCTCATAGATCGAAAGCAATGCAAGGCCGCGTGCATTATGAAGGTGCAGATGAAAATGCTCGATAGTAGGGAAACGTTTTTTAATTTCCGCAATATCTTCTCTAACGGCAATCGGAGTATTCCATGCCATAGGATCGGCCATATCAATGCGTTTCACGACGATGCCAGCATCTGTCCATGCCTGATATTGCAATGCCAGGGCAGCGATTCTGTCTTCATGTGAAACCACACCAGTCCAGTTTGAGCCCCAACCAGCACTCAAGCCAATAGCAGCTTCTTTTGCGCCATTGGCTTTGGCTTTTTCGATAGGTGCATCCCAAAGTCTTTCTTGGTCATCTAGCGTCTTATTGGTATTTCGCTTAATGAATTCGCTGCACATATGGAGATGTGTGGCTGGAAGTGGTTCGATCGATAGAGGTGGGGAGTATTGCTTTCTCTCTTCTCTACCGCGCTCATTTAACGCTAATGCAAAGAACTTCACGCCTTGGACGGGTTTGATGCGCGCAACTAAATCAAGGGTATCAGCCATTTGTGGGCTCCACTTAGGATTCACAAAGGCGCCTACGACCATGCGATTAATGCCTGCAGCTACCATTAAATTAAGTAACTCTAACTTTTCGTCAACTGTGACGCCTTCTCGCTCAATCTGCAATCCGTCACGCAGTGTTTCATCAGTAATTTGAATTTTTGGGTAACTTTTCTTCAGCATGATTACAACTTAATCCTCTATTAAGGAGCTAGATATAGCCAACCTATGATGATTCTTCTTGGAAGCATTCTCAATGGCTTGGTTTATGTCTCGCATCTCTTTGATGTTCATTTATTAGCACGAAGGTATTGTCCTTTGCGCTATCCCTACATAGTAAATCATTGTTCATTGCTCAATTTAAGCAAGCTATCCGGAGCACCTTTCATTAAAGACAAACATAGCAAATTGAGGTATCCTGCTGCATCGCAATAGTGCTTTACTATAGGGCAAAGCAAGCCTGAGGCAAGTAGTATCTCGAAAAATACTAATAGGATGTTTAGATGAATATGGCATCACGCGTGATATTGAAATTATGCGCACTCTTTTGTCCCTTCTTTTTCCACCTGATCAGTCTGCCGGCACAAGCTGCTGATGATTTTCCTAATCGCACTATTCGATTAATGGTAGGTTCCTCAGCAGGCGCCTCAAGTGACATTTATGCTCGCTTACTCGCTGAGCAACTTGGCAAAGTATTGGGTCAAAGCGTCATTGTTGACAATCGCTCTGGAGCGAGTGGAATTATTGCAACAACAGCCATGATCAACTCTCCAGCTGATGGTTACACAATCCAGCTTATCTACACGCCACACACCTTAAGCCCTCACTTGTTTAAATCTTTGAATTACAACCCGATCACAGATGTGACAGGTATCTCTATGCTGGTCACCTCCCCATTGGTACTCGTTGTAAGCACCAATTCCCCAGTCAAAACTTATGCAGATTTTTTGGTTTTAGCCAAGCAAAAACCCCTCAATTATGGTTCCGCAGGAATCGGTAGTGGCGGGCACCTCTCAGGTGAGATGTTGCGTCTGGATACTGGACTTGATTTAACGCATATCCCATTTCGAGGCGCATCTCCTGCCGCAACTGCAGTAGTTGCTGGTGACGTCGACTTTGCTTTTGTTGCACAGGTCACAGCAAAAGAACTGATGGCTGCTGGAAAGTTACGCGCTATTGGGGTGACATCAAAAACCAGAACACCAGCCTTGCCCAATGTTCCAACGATGCAAGAATTAGGTCTGAAGAACTTTGAGTTTCTGAATTGGTTTGGTGTGATCGCGCCAGCTAAAACGCCACCAGATGTGATTAAAAAATTAAATCGCGGTATTAATGAGGTTCTCAGGCAGCCAGACTTACGCAAACGCCTCACCATGGATGGCTCAGAAATTGCAGCCGACTCGCCAGAGCACTTTACTAAATTCTTGGTGGACGACTCTAAAAAATGGGGTGTTCTAGCCAATGAAATGGGGCTCAAGAAGGAGTAGGTAGAATCACGTCTAATGCCCTAAATCCTCTGGATATGATTGAGCTTCGCCAAGCCTCCCTTGAAATACTGGCGAGCACAGATGTGCAAATCAAGGTCAGTCGAGTATTTGAATTATTCGATGATTATCAACAAGGGTGTGTGCGCCTCAATACCACTGCAGTATTGAATTCTCAATATCTTGATTTACCTGGGCGACCTATCAAACCAGGCCTGATTCCTCCTTTACAGGTGCCCAAAAGGAAAATGGATAGCGTTGAGGGTAGAGCGGCTTTATTACACTCACTAGCTCACATTGAATTTAATGCGATTAATCTTGCTTTAGATGCTATTTGGCGTTTCCCTGATATGCCCAAGCAATACTATGAAGATTGGTTGAGGGTGGCTAAAGAAGAGACTTACCATTTCACTTTGATTAATGATCATATTCAGTTGCTGGGATTTACCTACGGTGATTTTCTGGCACACAACAGCTTATGGGAGATGGTGGAGAGAACACAAGATGCTGCGATTGCTAGGATGGCGCTGGTGCCTCGAACCATGGAGGCCAGGGGCTTAGATGCTGTTCCCATGATTTGTGACCGTTTTAAACAGGTCAAAGAAGAGGGCGCAGTCAAAATTTTAGAGATTATTCTTCGAGATGAAATTGGACATGTTGCTATCGGCAACTATTGGTTCAATTTCTTGTGCACAAAAGATCGTCTTTCGCCAATCTCAACCTATCGAGAGCTAGCAAAAAAGTACTCTGCACCGAAATTACGAGGCCCATTTAATATGGAGGCGCGTAAGCAAGCAGGCTTTACTGCCGAAGAATTGAGTGAACTTGGAACATAGTCAAAATACATCATTATTTGGAGGTTAAATGAATTTATCTCGTCGCACATTCATTGCTTCAGCCGCATTGCTACCCATCGCATGCGGAACTCCTTTGGGGTATGAGCGTGGTACACCAGTAGCACAACCAAACCCAATACCGGCTACTCGAGGGCCGCAAGTAGGTCAAGAGTGGACCTATATGAAGCGCAATATGTTTAATGGCAAGAATTTAGGACTCATCACTGAGCGCGTTGCCAGTATTGGCTCGACGATTGTGATTGAGCGCTCTGATGAAAGTGGCGATAAACTCGCTAGCGAAATTCAGGGTCCCTGGGGCATGGTACTCACAGACACCCAATGGCCAAGAGTATTAACCTTCAATCCTGCGATACCGCTATGGCCACAAGAGCTCGCTGCGACATGGAATAAGCAATCGGTAAGCAAATATAAACTGGCTGGGTATCCAGATACTGCCTATGGATGGCAAGAATATATGAGTGCACATGGTTGGGAGCAAGTTACGGTACCGGCTGGAACATTTTTGACCTTGCGATATCAGAGTTTGATTAATTACGAGAGCAATGATGATAATAAAGTCAATTGCATTCGTAAACAAACCGTTTGGTTTGCTCCCAGTATTGGTCGTTGGGTTGCTCGTGAATCCTCTGGCTCATATCAGATTCAGGGGATATTGGGAACACCAAATTTGGAAGATAGCTTTCAATGGCAATTGACTTCTTACAAGTAAACCTGTGTCGTAAATTATGTATCGCGATCCTGCCGATATTTTTGGCGGCTTGCATTTCTTCCCAGCCATTTCCTGAAGGTGCCGTAGTTCCTCAACCGCTATCACCACCAATGGTGCGTGCACCAAAGGTAGGGCAAGAGTGGGTGTATCAAGTTCGCAATGTATTTAATCAAGAAATTATTGACACTGTGACAGAGAGAGTGGTCTCAGTTGGTAATGAAGTTCTGATTGCTAGATCAGGAATGAAAGCAGGGCCACTCCTTGATGAAGTTCAGTCACCTTGGGGCTTTATTTTGCAAGATCCCCATTGGAGCCCACCTCAAAAGTTTATCAAGGCAATTCCGTTATGGCCTGAGCAACTTCAAGTAGGTTGGAAACAGT
>CALQED020000044.1 GCA_943329505.2 Polynucleobacter meluiroseus
AGTGGCAATACCGTTGAAACCTCAATGAATGCGTCTCAAAAGAATCCCAAAACACAAAATCAAAATGTCAATGCCACATTAACTGTCTTGAAGCAAGATGGCCGGCATGTTGAATTTACGTATCAAAACCCAAATTACAAAGCCTATGAAATCGGTACGATCTCTGCAGATGGAACCAAATTGCAAATTGCTTATAAGGGCGGCTTCGGGGTCTACGACATTAGTCAAAATAAATTGGTCGGCTGCGGATCTGGGCGAGTGAGCGAAGGCCCTGTTAGCCAATGGATTAATACCTACTATGCCTGGTGTGACGATTTAACCGCTAAGTAATTCTTCTCATCATTACGTTGGACAAAATAATAAAGGCGCCTAAGGCGCCTTTATTATTGAGAGAACGGTATTACTTAATCTCGATTGCCACCAACAATGCCCAAGAGAGCGAGTAAGTTGGTAAAGACGTTGTATACATCTAAGTAGATAGCCAAGGTAGCCATGATGTAGTTTGTCTCGCCACCATTGATGACGCGCTGGACGTCAACGAGGATGAAGGCAGAGAAGATGGCGATAGCCAAAACCATCACCGTCAACATCAAAGCAGGCAACTGCAACCAGATGTTTGCCAGAGAAGCAACGATCAAGAGCAATACACCGACCATCAACCACTTACCTAGGCCGGAAAAATCACTCTTGCTCACGGTAGCAATTGTTGCCATTGTGGCAAAGATTGCAGCTGTGCCGCCGAAAGACAGCATGATGAGGGTTGCGCCATTGCTATAGCTGTTGAGCGTGAAGCCAACGAGGCGGGACATCATGATGCCCATGAAGAAGGTAAAGCCCAGCAACAGCAGAACGCCTATGCCAGTCTCTTTATTCTTTTCAATTGCCCAGAAGAATCCAAAAGCCACTGCCATGAATACAATAAATCCAATAAATGGACTTTCAGCGAACAGGGAAAAACCCATCGCTACACCAAGCCAAGCACCAATGACAGTAGGCACCATTGACAGTGCCAACAGGGCATAGGTATTGCGTAGTACGCGGTTGCGTACCTGGACAGTGCTAATTGAGCCGGTTTGGCCAAAGCCGTAAGAGTTCAGATCACTCATATTGACTCCTTCTTTTCAAAGTAAATACATGAGCCCATCGAGGGGCTGTTGACAGTAAGTATAGACAAAACACCCGAATTTCAAGTCCCCCATTAAAAGACCTACAAATCAAGGGTTTATACCTTGTAAATTCAAGGGCTTAGCCCTACGCACATAAGGGTAAATACGGTCCAGCAATGTATAATTTGGGGGTCGCTGAGCTGGGATGGCCTTTTTGGCCTAAATAGACCTGACTTGGCAAATACCTTTGAAATCACTATTGGAGTCTTGAATGGCAATTGAACGCACCCTCTCTATTATCAAACCTGATGCTGTCGCTAAAAACGTCATCGGCAAAATCTATGATCGTTTTGAATCGGCTGGTTTGAAGATTGTGGCGTCCAGAATGGCGCACCTTTCACAATCCGAAGCAGAGCAGTTCTACGGCGTTCACAAAGATCGTCCTTTCTTCAAAGATTTGGTGAGCTTCATGATTTCAGGTCCCGTCATGATTCAAGTATTGCAAGGCGAGGGCGCCATTGCTAAGAATCGCGATTTGATGGGTGCAACTGATCCAAAGAAGGCCGATAAGGGTACTATCCGCGCAGATTTTGCTGACAGCATCGATGCCAATGCAGTTCACGGTTCTGACGCTCCTGAAACAGCTGCTGCGGAAGTTGCATTCTTCTTCCCCGGCATGAATGTTTTCAATCGTTAATCAATCATCGCTTGATTGATAAGTAGGCTCTTTGACCTCCCCGCGCGTAAATCTCTTAGATTTTGACGCTGACCAAATGGCAGCGTATGTCGCGGGGTTGAATGAAAAGCCCTTTAGGGCCAAGCAACTCATGCAGTGGATACATCAACGCGGTGTATCGAATATCAATGACATGAGTGATTTAGCCAAAAGCTTTAGAGCTACCTTGCTAGATAAAGCCGAGGTAGTCTCACTTCCTGTGATGAAAGATGAGCACGCTAGCGATGGCACACGCAAGTGGCTTTTAGATGTAGGCGCCGGCAATGCTGTCGAGTCTGTATTTATCCCTGAGGATGATCGCGGTACATTGTGCATCTCTTCACAGGCTGGTTGTGCAGTCAATTGCCGTTTTTGCTCAACTGGGCATCAAGGTTTCTCACGCAATCTAACCTCCGGAGAAATCATCGGACAACTCTGGTTTGCCGAACATCTCTTGCGCAATGATCCAGAAGCGGTCCGCAGGATTGAAAAGTTTCCCACTCCTGGCTGGGAGCACACGGGTCGAGTGATCTCGAACGTAGTGATGATGGGTATGGGTGAGCCATTACTTAACTACGACAATGTAGTGCCAGCATTACATTTGATGCTTGATGATAGAGCGTATGGTTTATCACGTCGTCGCGTGACGGTTTCGACATCGGGCGTGGTGCCGATGATTGATCGCCTTGCACAAGATTGCCCAGTGGCTTTAGCAGTTTCATTGCATGCGCCAAACGATACCTTACGCGATCAGCTAGTGCCCCTCAACCAAAAATATCCACTACGTGAACTACTGGATGCTTGTGAGCGCTACTTGCCCTTTGCGCCACGGGATTTCTTGACCTTTGAATATTGCATGCTCGATGGCGTGAATGATTCCGACATCCAAGCAAAAGAACTAGTGCGCTTACTCAAGAATATTAAGTGCAAGATTAATTTGATTCCCTTTAATCCCTTCCCAGAATCTGGCCTCAAGCGCTCAACAGCGCAGCGTATCCACGCTTTTGCTAGCATTTTGTTAGATGCGGGCATGGTTGCGACAGTGCGCAAGACCCGTGGCGATGACATTGCTGCTGCTTGCGGTCAGTTGGCTGGCGATGTTGTCGACCGTACTCGGGTGCGTGAGCGCGCTGTTCATGATTCTGAGATCATTACTGAAGTGCCATTACAAGAGCAGCCCATTGCATGGCTCAACAAATTAAATTAAACATGAGATCCTTATGAGCTCAAATAATTCATCATCACAGTTGCCGGAATTGCCAGGGTTACCTTTAGGACCAGCCCCCAAGAGAGCAACGCGCCAAGCGATCGTTGCTTGGAAAACCAACATCATCACGGTGGGTGGCGATGCGCCAGTTCGCGTCCAATCCATGACCAATACCGATACTGCAGATGCTGTCGGTACCGCAATTCAGGTGAAAGAGTTGGCGCGTGCTGGTTCGGAGATGGTGCGGATTACGGTGAATACGCCTGAAGCCGCCGCCGCTGTTCCCTATATTCGTGAGCAGTTAGATAAGATGGATGTCCTAGTGCCATTGATCGGTGACTTTCATTACAACGGCCACACTTTATTAAACGATTACCCAGAGTGTGCTCAAGCACTCTCGAAATACCGCATCAATCCCGGTAACGTGGGTAAGGGCAGTAAGCGTGATCCACAGTTTGCGCAGATGATTGAAGCAGCTTGTAAATACGATAAGCCGATTCGTATTGGGGTGAACTGGGGAAGTTTAGATCAAGAACTGTTGGCTTCCATCATGGATAGCAATGCTGCACTGGCCAATCCAAAGAGTGCGCAAGAGGTGATGATTGAGGCTTTAATTCAGTCGGCACTGCAATCCGCAGAAAAAGCAGTTGAGATTGGCATCAATCCTAATCAAATTATGCTTTCGTGCAAGGTCAGCAATGTACAAGACTTGGTGGCCGTATATCGCGATCTCTCACGTCGCTCCGACTACCCCTTGCACTTGGGTTTGACTGAGGCAGGCATGGGTAGCAAAGGGATTGTGTCCTCTACGGCAGCGATGGGCATCTTGTTGCAAGAGGGCATTGGCGACACAATTCGGGTTTCGTTAACACCAGACCCAGGCGCCCCTCGAGAAAACGAAGTGATTGTCGCGCAAGAGATTTTGCAAACTATGGGATTGCGGAATTTCACGCCCATGGTGATTGCTTGTCCTGGTTGTGGAAGAACAACGAGTACTACTTTCCAAGAGCTAGCTGCCAATATCCAATCGTATTTGCGTCAGCAGATGCCAGTTTGGAAGAAATCTCACCCAGGTGCCGAGAATATGAATGTGGCAGTGATGGGTTGCATCGTTAATGGTCCGGGCGAGAGTAAGCATGCCAATATTGGTATTTCCTTGCCAGGTACAGGCGAGACACCTGCTGCTCCTGTCTTTGTCGATGGCGTTAAAGTAAAGACATTGCGCGGCGATAATATTGCGCAAGAGTTCCAGGTCATCGTAGATGATTACGTCAAGCAAAACTACGCGGCTAAAGTTGAATAGCTTCCACTAGAAAAATAAGAACAATGACCGATCAAAGCAAGGACTCAAAGTCACTGACTGATAAAGTGCAAAAGACGCAAAAGACGCAAAAGATTAATGGTGTGCGTGGCATGAATGATTTATTGCCAGCGGATGCTGGGCAGTGGGCACATCTTGAGCATGTCTTGCGTGATTTAACGCGCGCTTATGGTTATGAGTTTTTGAGAACGCCGATTGTTGAAGCGACTGCAGTGTTTCAACGGGGCATTGGCGAAGTCACCGATATCGTTGAAAAAGAAATGTATTCATTTGAGGATCGTCTCAATGGTGAGCAACTCACCTTGCGACCCGAGGGTACTGCTGCACTTGTGCGCTCTGTGATTGAAAATAATTTGCTCTACGAAGGACCAAAGCGTCTTTGGTATACCGGCCCGATGTTCCGCCACGAGCGACCACAACGTGGTCGTTATCGTCAGTTCCACCAGTTTGGTATTGAGGCACTTGGCTTTGCCGGTCCCGATATTGATGCTGAAATCATTCTGATGGGTCAACGCCTTTGGGATGAGTTGGGTCTAAAAGGTGTGCGCCTAGAGATGAATTCCTTAGGTCAAGCCAATGAGCGTGCCGAGCATCGTGCTGCACTAGTGACATACTTTGAAAAAAATCAATCTCAGTTAGATGAAGATTCACAACGTCGCTTGCTAAGCAATCCATTACGTATTTTGGATTCTAAAAATCCCGAGATGCAAACCTTAATTGAAGGGGCGCCAAAGTTATTAGATTTCTTGGGCACTGAGTCTTTAAACCATTTCAATGCAGTGCAAGCTTTGATTAAGGCCAACAATATTCCTTGCAAAATTAATCCCCGTTTAGTACGTGGTCTGGATTACTACAATCTGACTGTATTTGAGTGGGTTACCGATGAGTTAGGGGCGCAAGGCACGATTGCTGGTGGCGGTCGTTATGATCCGTTGATCGAGCGTATGGGCGGTAAAGCGGCGCCTGCTTGTGGTTGGGCAATGGGCATGGAACGTGTTTTGGATCTGATGAAGGTTTCTGGCTCTTTGCCAGAGGCACAAGCCCAATGCGATATTTTCGTATTGCATCAAGGTGGTGAGACTTTAAGTACTGCCATGATTGTTGCTGAGCGTTTGCGTAGCGCAGGGATCGATACCATCCTTTTTTGCCCTCCAGATGGTCAATTGGCCAGCTTTAAGTCTCAAATGAAGAAGGCAGATTCTAGTGGTGCAGCCTTTGCGCTCATTATTGGACCGGATGAATTGGCTAAAAATGAGGCAGGACTCAAAGACTTACGGGGTACAGGTGAACAAAAGTCTATTCCCCTAGAGAGCGTGCTGGAAGCGGTAATTGATGCTCTGGTGGGCGCCTCCGAATAGAATGATAGTTGTACCTAATATTGGTGCCCAGGATGGGCATGCATTAAACATTGATTAATTAGCTTGGATTGACATGCCTTTAGATCTAGAAGAACAAGAACAGTTAGACCAATTCAAAGCGTTTTGGCAGAAGTATCGCAACCTGATTACGGGTGTGGTGACAGTCGCTTTATTTGCCTACGCTGCTTACAGTGGATATCAGTGGTGGCGCAATAGCCAGGCGCTTGAAGCCTCTAAGCTCTACGAAACAATGGTGACTGCGATTGCCAAAGGCGATAAAGAGCAAACCTTACGTGCTGCTGACGATTTACAAAAAGACTATGCACGCACTCCCTATGCGCCTATGTCTAGTTTAGTTGCCGCTCGGATTGCATCAGATGCTGGTGACAATGCTAAAGCATTAGATTATTTGCGTTGGGCCGCAAAGAATGCCAATAATGATGGCTATCTTGGTTTAGCCAAGATGCGTTTGGTATCTCAATTGATTGAGCTAGGCACTGAAAAAGATTTTGCTGAGGCTGATCAAATACTGAAAGAAAAACCCATTACTGGTTTTAACGCATTGTGGCTTGAGCGACGTGGCGATTGGTATTTGGCACAAAAGAAAATGGATCAAGCTAAAGCGAGCTATCAAGACGCTTGGAAAACAGTAGACCAAGTGAAAGAATTTCCTGAGGAGGCGCGTCGTCTCCTGAAAGTGAAGTTAGATGCGGTTGGGGGAGTTGCGCAGTGATGGTTTACATGGGGCGCCCATTAAAGCTTCTGATGAGTAGTCTCACGATTGCTGTAGTTGCTGCAGCCTTAGTAGCCTGTTCAGGTAATTCACGCGTACGCAAGCCAGCCGAATTAGTTCCAGTAACGAATCAGTTTGATTTGCAGCCGGTCTGGTCGACTAGCATTGGTTCATCTGAGACCTTTAACTTTCATCCGGTAGTGGCAGGGGATGCGGTTTATGTAGCATCACACCGTGGTAACTTGGCCAAAATTAATTTGGCCTCTGGCAGTAAGGCCTGGGAAATATCCGTGCCTGAGCGCTTAGCTATTGGCCCTGGGTCGGATGGCCGTATCACCGCTGCAGTGAGTATCAAAGGAAATGTGTACGCTTATGACGATACTGGCAAGCCACTCTGGAATGTGAATGTGGGTAGCGAAGTATTAAGTGAGCCTGTGGTTGCTGGCGGTATTGTGGTGATCCGCGCACTAGATAATCGCTTTATAGGTTTAGATGCTCAAACTGGTGTGCGAAAGTGGATCTATCAACGCCAGCAGTCCGCTTTGTCATTGCGTGTCGGCTATGGCATGTTGCCCATTAATAATGAAGTGATCGTGACTGGTTTTGCAGGCGGTCGTTTTGGCATGATTGCAATCGCAAATGGTGGTTTGATTTGGGAAACCCCAGTGTCCTTTCCAAAAGGATTCTCAGAGATCGAACGTTTAAATGATGTGACTGCTAAGCCAAGTATGGATGGCGATCTGATTTGTGCGGTCTCTTATCAAGGACGTATTGGCTGTGGCCAAGCGCGCACCGGAAACCTATTATGGTTTAAGGATTACTCTAGCTATACCGGCACTGCACAAGGGCCTAACTTAGTCTTTTCAGCAAACGAAAGGTCGTATGTGACTGCATTTGCAACGAAGGATGGCTCCCAGGCTTGGGAAAATACTCAACTGATGTTCCGTGATGTCGGTGAGCCTTTGGCGATTGGTAAAGTTTTGCTTATGGGCGATGCCCAAGGTTATGTCCATGCATTTTCACAGGCGAATGGTGAGTTGATTGCGCGTATGCGTCATGACAGCAGTCCCATCTCAGCCGCTCCGATTGCCGTAGGCGGACTCATCTTGATTCAATCTCAGGGTGGAAAAATTGCGGCGTACAGTCCAAAATGAACCCAGTCATCACTATTGTCGGTCGCCCCAATGTTGGGAAGTCGACACTCTTTAATCGCTTAACGCGTTCACGTGATGCACTAGTGGCTGATTTTTCTGGTTTAACGAGAGATCGTCACTACGGTAAAGGCCGGATTGGCGAACGTGCTTTCATCTGCGTAGATACAGGTGGTTTTGAGCCTGTTGCCAAGACCGGCATTGTTGCGGAAATGGCTAAGCAAACCAAACAGGCTGTAGCAGAATCTGACATCGTGATTTTCTTGGTCGATGGCCGTTTAGGTATGGCACCGCAAGATCGGGTGATTGCTGATTTCTTACGTAAGACTGGTAGACCTATTATTCTGGCGGTCAATAAGACCGAGGGGATGCAAGCCGGGGTTGTGACTGCAGATTTTCATGAGCTAGGATTAGGTGAGCCATTCCCGATTTCCTCTGCGCACGGTGATGGTGTCCGTGGTCTGCTCGATGATGCGCTTGATTCATTGGGCATTGCAGAGCCTGAGGAAGAAGAGTTAGCCAACGATCCAAA
>CALQED020000045.1 GCA_943329505.2 Polynucleobacter meluiroseus
AAATTTACAGGGCCTCAACGGGCGCTTTATAACATCACGTATGCTGCACAAGAAGCGGCTATTGCAGCCACGAAACCTGGCAATACCTTTATGCAGCCGCATGATGCTGCGCTCAAAGTGCTAACTCAAGGCTTACTCGATGAAAAACTCATCAATCTTTCCGAGGTGGGTTCACTTGAAAACGCCATAGAAACTGGCGCCTATCGTCGCTTTTATATGCACCGCACTTCCCATTGGCTGGGAATGGATGTTCATGACGTAGGCTCTTATCGTGAGCCCATCACTACGTCCGCAGAAGAAAAGCCCTGGCGCATTCTCAAAAGCGGCATGGTCATTACTATCGAGCCAGGCTTATACGTTAGGCCTGCAGATGATGTCAATGAAGCATTTTGGAACATTGGTATCCGCATTGAAGATGACGCAGTCATCAATGATGCTGGTTGCGAATTGATTTCTCGGGGTGTGCCCGTCAAAGCCGATGAAATCGAAGCACTCATGAAAAATCACTAACCAATGCGCTCTCAAGATTGCGACATATTGATTCAGGGTGGCGGGCCTGTTGGTCTTGCGTGTGCGGCATGGCTCTTGCAAAAATTTCCTGAAGCAAAACTGACACTAGTAGACCGTAATTCAATTAACGATGCTGATCTAGCAACGGCCGATAGTAGAGGTATTGCACTTTCCCATGGCAGTAAACTCTTGCTAGACACGATAAACGCATGGCCAACAGATTGTGCTGATATCCATCGTGTACATGTTTCACAAGCTGGTCGATTTGGTCGAGCATTAATGACACGTGAAGAGCTTAATCAAGCAGCGCTTGGTCACATCATTCGCTATCGCGATATTCATATTGCCATTCGCCAGGCCTTAAGAGAAATACAAGCAAAAAGTCCTCATTTTATTTGGCGACATACTAGCGACAATCATGAGCAAATGAATGCAAAATGTGTTGTTCATGCAGAAGGCGGGCTCTTTAAAACCCAAGATTGGGTTGAGTCTGGCCGTGACTATGGGCAATCCGCTCTAGTGGGATTGGTTGAAGTCGAAAATGCCTTACCTCATCAAGCTTGGGAGCGCTTTACAGCCGAGGGTCCATTGGCAGTCTTACCAAGCCACTACGGCACTAACATTCTGAATCTCGTGTGGTGTGGATCACCAGAATCTTCGCAACAACGCTTGCAATTAAGTGAAACAGATTTTCTGAAGTTACTGCAGAATGAATTTGGCTCACGCATTGGACGCTTTTTGAAAATT
Source organism: Polynucleobacter meluiroseus (assembly GCA_943329505.2). Taxonomy (GTDB): domain Bacteria; phylum Pseudomonadota; class Gammaproteobacteria; order Burkholderiales; family Burkholderiaceae; genus Polynucleobacter; species Polynucleobacter meluiroseus_E. The sequence continues at coordinate 1,258 of CALQED020000045.1, forward strand.
CAGGATCGTCGTGTGTTTGAGCTTGGGTTGAACTATCGGAAACACATTACCAAAGATAATGAAGTGTGGATTGGTAATGCTGCGCAAACTTTACATCCCGTTGCAGGTCAAGGTCTCAATCTTGGCTTACGTGATGCCTTCCTGTTGGCCGAAAAGTTGGCAAGCCTTTTCTCAGGTTCAACCGAAGAGCAAACACCAGCACAAATTCAAAATGCCTTAGAAAGCTATGTACACAGTCGCAAAGCAGACAGAACCACGACGATTGGGTTGACCGACTTAATGGCTAGGGTATTTACTTCAAACCTTGCCCCAATCGTGGTAGCTCGTGGTCTGGCTTTATCTGCCCTTCAGTGGCTTCCCCCAGTGAAAACAGCTTTAGCACGCCAGATGATGTTTGGCCGGCGCTAAGAGGCTTAAATAGGCTTCAAAATCTAAACGTTTTCTGTTTACGCTAAATCAAATACTTTGCCTAAAAAATAGGCATAATTAAGCGCATCTGTGCTAAAGTGACATGCTTTTCCGCAAGACATCACTACAACACCAAAGCATAAATACCAATAGATGAAAATTGGCCCTCATATCCTTGCAAATAGACTATTTGTCGCTCCGATGGCTGGAGTAACCGATCGTCCATTTAGGCAGCTTTGCAAAAAATTGGGTGCGGGGTATGCCGTATCGGAAATGGTGGCCTCGAATGCTCTTCTCTGGAAAAGTGAGAAAACCCAGCGTCGCGCTAATCACATCGGCGAGTTCAAGCCAATTGCAGTCCAAATCGCAGGTGCAGATCCCGCAATGATGGCTGCAGCAGCAAAAATCAATGTCGACCATGGCGCACAAATTATTGATATCAATATGGGGTGCCCAGCCAAGAAAGTTTGTAATGTTGCCGCAGGCTCAGCCTTGTTGCGCGACGAACCGCTAGTGCAACAAATTTTGGAGGCAGTAGTCAATGCAGTGGGTATTGGTCCAGATGCAGTTCCAGTTACATTAAAAATTCGTACAGGCTGGGATCGTGAACATAAGAATGCCATTGAGATTGCGCATCTTGCAGAAAAGTCTGGCATCTCTATGTTGACAGTTCATGGTCGTACGCGTGCTGATCTTTATCACGGTGAAGCTGAGTACGAAACGATTACCGCCGTTAAGAATAATGTCAACATACCGGTGGTTGCCAATGGCGATATCAGTAGTCCAGAAAAAGCAGAATTCGTTCTAGAAACTACTGGTGCCGATGCCATCATGATTGGTCGTGCTGCACAAGGACGCCCCTGGATCTTCCGTGAAATCAATCATTATCTAGAGACTGGCGGCAAGCTACCGACACCAGAGATCAATGAAATCCAGGCCATCATGAATGCCCACCTATTGGACCACTATGAGTTCTACGGAGAGTATATTGGTCTACGCACAGCGCGTAAACATATTGGCTGGTACTGCAAAGGTTTGCGTGATTCGCATGCCTTTCGTCAGCGCATGAATACTGCTGATGATTGCAAAACTCAATTGCAAATGGTCAATGATTATTTTGATGAAATGAAATCTCATTCTGACCGTTTGCTATTTTTAGAAGCAGCTTAGTTATTAGGCTCATTATTAACTTCGTTATTACCCCGGTAATTTTTTAGATTTGAATATTTATGACCAATAAACATCCCATTACTGAATGCATCGAAACGCAATTACAAGGTTATTTAAATGACCTCAAGGGCACCCCACCAACGGATATCTACCAAATGGTATTAGCCGTAGTTGAAAAGCCGATGCTAGAGTTGGTGATGCAGCATGCCAAACAAAACCAATCTTTGGCTGCCCAGTACCTTGGCATTAATCGCAATACTTTGCATAAGAAACTGGTTGAGCACCAGTTACTGAAATAAACAAAAAAGTTTTTCAACTATTCACTAGCCATTTACTGCTTCCAGCCTCAGAAAACTTATGATCCGTACAGCCCTACTCTCCGTCTCTGATAAAAATGGCATTGTGCCCTTCGCTAAAGCGCTGCACGAGCAAGGCATCAAACTGATCTCTACAGGAGGCACAGCAAAGCTATTAGCCGAAAATAATCTGCCTGTAGTCGAAGTATCCTCTTTGACCAAATTTCCTGAAATGCTTGATGGGCGTGTGAAGACACTACACCCAATGGTCCATGGCGGTCTATTGGCTCGCAGGGATTTTCCTGAGCATATGGCGGCCCTCAAAGAGTATGGTATCGATACCATTGATATGCTGGTGATTAATCTTTATCCATTCAATGAAACGGTTGCCAAGGAAAGTTGCTCCTTTGAAGATGCGGTTGAGAATATTGATATCGGTGGGCCGGCCATGTTGCGTGCCGCAGCTAAAAATCATCAAGATGTCACTGTATTGATTTCTCCGGAAGATTACGCGCCAGTGTTAGCGGAAATGAAGGCTAACAACAATACGGTTTCATACAAAACCAATTTAGCTTTAGCTAAAAAAGTATTTGCACATACCGCGCAATATGATGGGGCGATTGCCAACTATCTTTCTGCACTCGGTGATGACCTAGATCATCAAGCCCGTTCTGCTTACCCAAAAACCTTACACCTTGCCTTTGAAAAAGTCCAAGAGATGCGTTACGGTGAAAACCCACACCAATCAGCAGCCTTCTATAAAGATATTCACCCAGTGGATGGCGCTCTTGCGAACTATCAGCAATTACAAGGCAAAGAGCTCTCTTACAACAATATCGCTGATGCTGACTCGGCATGGGAGTGCGTTAAAAGCTTTACTGGCAATAGTGGCGGTGCAGCAGCCTGCGTCATCATCAAACACGCCAATCCTTGTGGTGTAGCCGTTGGCGCCACAGCACTAGAAGCCTATCAAAAGGCCTTCAAGACGGATCCAAGCTCAGCCTTTGGGGGAATTATTGCCTTGAATGTTCCTTGTGATGGCGCTACTGCTGAAGCTATTTCTAAGCAATTTGTGGAAGTATTACTTGCCCCCAGTTTTAGTAATGAAGCAAAAGCAATCTTTGCTACCAAGCAAAATGTACGCCTCTTAGAAATTCCACTCAACACTGCGTTTAACCATTTTGACTTCAAACGGGTTGGTGGGGGTTTATTGGTTCAGTCTCCAGATGCTAAAAATGTTCTTCAAAGCGAAATGCGTGTTGTAAGTCAAAGACAACCTACTCCAAGTGAAATGAATGACATGATGTTTGCCTGGCGTGTCGCTAAGTTTGTTAAATCCAACGCGATTGTCTATTGCGCAAATGGCATGACTCTCGGCATTGGTGCAGGTCAAATGAGTCGTGTGGACTCTGCGCGCATGGCTAGCATTAAAGCTGAAAATGCCGGCTTAAGCCTCAAAGGTTCAGCGGTAGCAAGCGATGCCTTCTTCCCCTTCCGTGATGGCTTAGATGTGGTCGTCAATGGTGGTGCAAGCTGCGCAATTCAACCGGGTGGCAGTATGCGTGATGATGAAATCATTGCTGCGGCAAACGAACATGGAATTGCCATGATCTTTACCGGCACGCGTCACTTCCGTCATTAAGACCCCATGCGCTGGATTGGAATTGACCCAGGTTTGCGGACCACCGGTTTTGGTGTCATTGATGTTGATGGTCAAAAGCTGACTTATGTAGCCTCTGGAACGATTGAGAGTGGTGATCCCGCCAAAGGCTTGCCAGAGCGCTTAGGCGCTCTCTACGCTGGCGTTAAAGAAGTACTAGAGACCTATCGTCCAGAATCCGCAGCAATTGAAGAAGTCTTTCTCAATGTCAATCCACGCTCAACTTTGATGCTAGGTCAGGCTAGAGGCGCAGTCATTGCAGCCCTTGTTTCGGAGAAGCTCCCCGTCGCCGAATACAGCGCCTTAAGGGTCAAGCAATCCATTGTGGGTACGGGCCGTGCAGCCAAACCTCAGGTACAAGAAATGGTAAAGCGCTTATTACGACTCAATCGGGCCCCAGGAACTGATGCATCAGATGCTCTAGGTGTCGCTATCTGCGCCGCTCACCACGCACAGATTCCAAAAGCAATCACTGCAGCATTGGTTCCCAAGAAACGCAACAAGTAAAAACACACTTCACAGGTTAATATCTCTACATGATTGGTCGCATTCAAGGAATCCTCGTTTCAGTTCATCCCCCTCGCCTTTTGGTAGATTGCCAAGGGATTGGCTACGAAGTGGATGTGCCGATGAGCACCTTGTATCAATTACCTCAAGCAGGCCAACAAATTACCCTCCTCACACACTTCCAAGTGCGTGAAGATGCACAGCAATTGTTTGGGTTTGCTACTGAGACAGAGCGTGAAGCATTTAGACAACTGATTAAGATCAGCGGTGTTGGATCTAGAACTGCATTAGCTGTTTTATCTGGCATGAGCGTCAATGAATTGGCTCAAGCGATTACCCTACAAGAAGCAGGACGCCTCACTCAAGTGCCTGGTATTGGCAAGAAAACTGCTGAACGCCTTTGTCTTGAGCTGAAAGGAAAGCTAGCTCCAGATCTTGGTATTACTGCCGGAGGCAAACCTCAAGCTATTGAAGCTAGCAGCGAAGTATTGCAAGCGCTTTTAGCTTTAGGCTATTCAGAAAAAGAGGCTCTGCTAGCTCTCAAGCAAATTCCACCAGAAACCAATGTGTCGGACGGTATCCGCATGGGCTTAAAGTATTTATCTAAAGCCTAATTAGGCAAACAGCACTAAACTTGTAGCATGGCAATTCATACAGACGACCTCAGCTCTATTCCAGAAGATTTACCAGAAGGTAATGACCGCATTGTTAGTGGTGCAGCTGGTAATGCTGAAGCTGTCTTTGAACGAGCTCTGAGACCAAAACAACTAGACGAGTATGTAGGTCAAACCAAAGCACGCGCCCAATTAGAGATTTTTATTAGTGCCACTAGAGCACGGCAAGAGGCTCTGGATCACGTTCTCTTATTTGGTCCTCCAGGACTTGGTAAGACGACCCTTGCCCACATCATCGCCAGGGAGCTTGGTGTGAACTTACGCCAGACTAGCGGCCCAGTTCTGGATAGACCGGGCGACCTCGCCGCACTGCTAACCAATTTAGAAGCTAACGATGTGCTCTTCATTGATGAGATTCATCGCTTATCTCCCGTTGTTGAAGAAATCCTTTACCCAGCACTGGAAGACTACAGTCTTGACATTATGATTGGCGAAGGCCCTGCAGCCCGAAGCGTGAAGATCGATCTCAAGCCCTTTACCCTAATCGGTGCGACAACACGCGCAGGCATGCTCACGAATCCATTACGTGATCGTTTTGGGATTGTGGCAAGACTTGAGTTCTACACCACAGAAGAACTTACTAAGATTATTAATCGTTCAGCTAGCTTGCTCAAGGCAGATATTGATCCAGAAGGCTCAGTAGAAATTGCCAAGCGCGCGCGCGGCACTCCGCGGAGTGCAAACCGCTTATTACGTCGTGTGCGTGACTATGCAGAAGTCAAAGGGACTGGCACGATTACTAAGGCTATGGCTGATGCGGCACTAAAGATGCTAGATGTTGATCCAAGCGGCTTTGATGTGATGGATCGAAAACTCCTTGAAGCAATCTTGCACAAATTTGATGGCGGTCCAGTGGGTATTGATAACCTGGCAGCAGCAATTGGCGAAGAGCGTGACACGATTGAAGATGTGTTGGAACCTTATTTGATTCAACAAGGCTACCTACAGAGAACTTCACGCGGCCGAATAGCGACAAGACAGGCTTATGAGCACTTTGGTCTAACGCCGCCAAATGGAAGTGCCAGCCTAGATTTATAAAACATTCTGATTAGTTCGAAATTAGATCAGCGTAGGCAATACATTGCCACTGACTTGCCATCTTTTTCCAAACACTCAGGCGGGGCGAGTAATCTGGCGATAGCTCTTTGCCATCACGATACTCTAGGGCTGCAATCCAGAAACTAATAACCAGAGTATCTTCAGCCTGCGTTACCTTGAAATCCTTAAACTTCACTGGACCCAGTTGCATTTCCTTCATGAGTCGCATGGCACTTTCTTTATCGCACGCGCCCTGGGAGCTCACAAATTGACAGCCTGGCGCAAGCATTTGTTCTAACGCTTGCCAATTCTGATCTTGAATTAACTTCACGGAGAGGCGCTCTAGATCTTCTGCCTCGATTTCAATAGCACTTCTATTGGCCATTTCTGCGGTCATTAAGTAAGCGTAACTTTGGCAAACTTACGCTTACCAACTTGCACTACGTAAGCTCCCATCTCAAGCTTGAATTGTTTATCTGCAATTGTTACGCCATCAATCTTCACACCATTTTGCTCGATATTACGCATTGCTTCTGATGTTGATGGCGCCAATCCAGCAGCCTTTAGAAGGCTAGCAATCGCCATTGGAGCACCGGAAAGGCTTACTTCTGGAATATCGTCTGGCACGCCGCCTTTTGCCCGATGATTAAAGTCTTCCAGCGCTTTTTCTGCTGCGGCCTGAGAATGAAAACGTGTAACGATTTCTTGCGCGAGCAATACTTTGCAATCTTTTGGATTTCGGCCAGCAGCCACTTCTTGTTTCATCAGATCGATTTCAGACATGGGGCGGAAAGATAGCAATGTGAAGTAATCCCACATCAGATCATCTGAAATACTCAAGAGTTTGCCAAACATATCGCCAGCAGGTTCGCTGATGCCAATGTAGTTTCCTTTGGACTTACTCATCTTCTCAACACCATCCAGACCAACCAATAAAGGCATAGTCAAAATACATTGAGGCTCTTGGCCATACCCACGTTGGAGTTCACGACCAACCAAGAGATTAAATTTTTGATCTGTGCCACCAAGCTCTAAATCGCTCTTAAGTGCAACAGAGTCATAGCCTTGCATTAGCGGATACAAAAACTCATG
>CALQED020000046.1 GCA_943329505.2 Polynucleobacter meluiroseus
GGGATCATTGAGGTTCCAGCATCAGACTCTCGGCCCGCAACGGTGATAGTGCCATTTGCTAATGTCAGAGTCCACTGGCATTCACTAAATTTACCAGGGAGTGTGCGAATACAGAAACCGCTATTTTTACCAATTGGCTCTTGATTGCTGTTTAACAATGGTTGGTCGAAGACTAATATATCGCCTGGCGAATCGCCAGCTTCACCAAGATCAACCCATTGAGCGATGCCACTGCGAGCGTCAGCAATGGTCACAAGGGTTGTTGCGTAATGCGGCAGAACCTCACTCCTTACTTTCGCCGGGCTCTGAGCCCACGCCGTTGTATAAGTCGTGGCGATTACAGCGACGATAGCGATAATAATTGAGTGTGTCACGCGAGCCCCTCAGTGTTTGTTCGGAGGAATTATGCCGTAAAGGCCTTGAAAACGAGAATTTCTTAATTGGTTTCAGCGTGCCCAATGTTTCGACCACAGAGCTATGGCAATTCAGGTTAGTTTTCTAAGTCCTAATCTTTGGTTGTCTCCAATAGGTCGAGAGGCGTCCAATTACTTAAATTAAGCTAGATATCTCAAATCGGCCAATAGGCAACCTATGCTAATAATAAAAAATTAGCCCCATTAAGAGAGCGGAGGTGGTTACCCTTAGTTTTTATGAAATAAGCCATAAAGTATTTGACCTATATTTAATTCGTTGGCATTCTATTTCCACGAAGACTCATTCTTAGGCTTAATTGTAATTTAATGCCGTGTTTGAGAATTCAGTGAAATAAAGCGCATCAGGGTTAAGTTATCGTTACTGTTGCTTACCCTGCAGTTAAATAAAAAATGTAAAAATGGAGCAGGCATGAATAAAGTAATTTTTGCAGCATTACTAGGACTAGGTTTTTCAGTTATGGCATATGCTCAGCAGACTAGTACGCCTCCAACAACAGCTAAACCTGCAGCAGCGCAAGCCCCAAAATATGACTTTAAAGCAGCGGATAGTGATGGCGACGGAAGAATTAGCAGAGCTGAAGCTAAAAAATATGGCATCTCCGATGCGGAATTTAAGAAATATGATAAAGATAATAGCGGTTTTATTGAGCAAAAAGAGGTTTTCGACTGGATAAAATAATAGCGGTTTTCATTCTCAAAACGAGGTTTCTAAAGAATGGAGCATGCAATTCAAAGTCTTATTTTGTGAAACCAGCTTAGGCTGGTTTTTTGTTGCTTTGGCCATTTGTATGAGTCTAAATCAAGGTAGTTGGTGGTTGCCCGCAGATTCGACATTACTTAAAGCAAGGCTGCAAATTATTCGAAAGGGTTAGTCACTAAACAAGTCCTAGCCTAAAGCTCAATTACTTTGCTAGAAGTACTTCAAGCTTTTCTGTATCAATACAGAAGTTACGAATACCCTCGGCAAGTTTTTCCGTTGCCATCGCATCATTATTGAGTTGCAATCTAAAGTTCGACTCGTCTAATTTCAGCGGCACAATATTCTCAGCGCTTAGAGCACTTTGGGCATTGGCTGCATCGAGCTTCTTGCTGACGGTAGCAGTGCTGGCACTTAAATCAGCCAACAGCTCTGGGCTAATCGTCAGCAGGTCGCAGCCTGCAAGCTCCAGGATTTGACTAGTATTGCGAAAACTCGCACCCATGATCTCAGTAGGAATTCCAAAGTGCTTGTAATAGTGAAATATCCGCTTTACTGAAGTCACGCCTGGATCGTTGGCGCCACCGTTATTGGCGTCACTCCAACTGGCGGCTAGTTTGGCTTTATACCAATCTGTGATGCGGCCAACAAATGGTGAAATGAGTTTTGCATTGGCTGCACCACAAGCAGCAGCCTGAATGAGCGAAAAGAGCAGAGTCATATTGCAATGAATGCCCTGAGCTTCTAATTCTTTTGCAGCAACAATGCCTTCCCAGGTTCCCGCTAACTTAATTAAGATACGCTGGCGATCAACCCCATGAGATTCGTATAAAGCAATGAGGTGTTTGGCTTTAGCTACTGTCGCTTTGCTATCAAAGGATAAACGGGCATCGACTTCAGTTGAAACACGCCCAGGGACGATTTTCAAAATCTCTAAGCCAAAAGCAACCAAGATGTAATCGACTAAGTCGGTAGCACTCATCCCTGGATGCGTTGACTTTACAGAGTTCACTAAAGCCTGGTAATTGCTTTGTTGGGCAGCCTTGAGGATGAGGGAGGGGTTAGTCGTAGCATCTTGAGGCTGAAACGCCTGCATACGCTCAAAATCGCCCGTGTCGGCAACTACGGTAGTCAGTTTTTTGAGTTGCTCCAGTTGGCTAGGAGCTAAAGAGGGGCTATTCATGGCTAGATTGGTCTAAATGAGTGGTCTGCTGTGGTGGGTTCGTAAATGACTAGTGAATATCATATGATAGATGCATTGAATACTCAGTTCCAATAAAGGCATAAGGGCATTTGGCAGATATATGAATCAGGATCAACTCAAGCAAATGGTGGGCGAGGCCGCGCGAGACGAGGTATTAAAGCTGAAGGCTGGACAGATTTTGGGTGTGGGAACCGGTTCAACCGCAAACTGCTTTATTGATGCCTTAGCTCCGCACAAAGATCATTTTGCGGGGACGGTATCGAGCTCTAACGCCACGACTGAGCGATTGCTCAAACATGGTTTCAAAGTACTTGATCCCAATGATGTTGTTAGTTTGCCTGCCTATGTCGATGGTGCTGATGAAATTGATCCTGCTGGTCATATGATCAAAGGTGGCGGTGGTGCCCTAACCCGTGAGAAGATTATTGCCTCTATGGCAAAGCAATTTATCTGCATTTGTGACGCTTCAAAACAGGTTCCGGTGCTAGGCAACTTTGCGCTCCCAGTAGAAATTATTCCGCTCGCCAAAGGTGTGGTGACTAGGGAGTTAGAGAACTTAGGCGGTAAGGTGACCTTACGCCTCGCTAAGAGTACTCGTGCCGATTTAAACCAAACCCCAAGCGAGCCCTTTGTGACGGATAACGGTGGCTGGATTTTGGATGTAGCGGGTTTACAGATTACTGATCCCATCACAATGGAATCTCAGATCAATCAAATTGCTGGTGTGATTACAGTAGGCCTATTTGCCAAAGAAAAAGCCAATATCTTGTTGGTTAGCAACGCTTCTGGCGTGAGCCGCATTGCGCTGTAATTGCCAAAGAGCATCCAATAGACATTAAAAAACCCGACGGGGCATCCCCATCGGGTTGTTTGCCATGGTTTGCATGGCGCAGGCGCTCGGAAGGTATTTAGTTCCTTAGCCTATAAGTACATAGATGTACTTATTCTGAAGTGGCTTTCGCCAATGTAGCAAGGCACGATATCTGCCTCACTACGATTACATCCTATGCCTGCGTTATGAGAGTGTCAATACTCTAGAAAAATATTTATTCTGCTGGCGGTGTATAGCCCTCAGCCATATCCGCACCACCCTCAAAGAAGTATTTTTCAACTTGCTTCAAAAGGTACTGGCGCGCACGGGGATCAGCCATATTGAGGCGATTTTCATTAATCAGCATGGTTTGATGCTTTAACCAAGCAGCCCAAGCTTCTTTGGAGACCTGATTCCAAATCTTTTTGCCCAAGTCACCAGGAAGCGGAGCGAAATCCATGCCTTCTGCTTCTTTGTTGAGTTTGATGCATTGAATCATTCGTGCCATCTGTAATGCCTTTCTGATATTTCTTCTTATAGATCTTTAGTTAAAACCATGGACTTACGATCCCAGTTATAAATTTGTTTTCTTTCTTCTGGCAAGTCTTCGACCGTGGCCCTCTTGAAGCCACGCTTCAAAAACCAATGCTCAGTTCTGGTTGTCAGAACAAATAATTTTTTAATACCTTCTTGTTTAGCCCGCATTTCTACGCGCTTGAGAAGACGCTCGCCATCGCCAGAACCCTGAACATCGGGATCAACTGCAAGGCAGGCCAATTCCCCTACGCCATTTGGAAAGGGGAAGAGGGCGGCGCAACCGAAGAGGACGCGGTCATGCTCAATGACAGAGAAGCGTTGAATATCACGCTCGATGACGTCTTGTCCGCGAGCCGCGAGAATGCCTTCTTCTTCAAGCGGCATAGTCAATTGCAAGATACCACCCACATCATCTTGATTAGCTTCGCGCAGGTTCTCAATATCTGAGGAGGCCAGCATCATGCCAATGCCATCATGGGTAAAGAGCTCTTCTAATAAGGCGCCATCTTGATTGCATGGCAAGAAGTGCACCCGACTTACTCCAGCACGAATCGCTCTGCTAGCAATATTGAGTAAGCCCTTCATGCCCAATTCAATATCGGTATTTTGTACTACATATTCTTGCAGTTGCGGCATCGAGAGTTCAGTTATGAAATCACCCTCAGCATCTTTTAAGCCGTCATAAGGACTCAAGAAAATCAGCTTATCCGCTTTGAGAGCGGCTGCTGTAGAAGCTGCTACATCTTCATAAGCCAAGTTAAATGCTTGACCTGTTGGCGAGAATCCTAAAGGAGAGAGCAAAACAATCTTGTTGCTATCGAGTGATAACTTGATTGAAGTGGAATCTACTTTACGGACTAAACCAGTATGAATGTAATCAACACCGTCCACTACACCTACTGGCATCGCAGTAATGAAGTTACCGGAAATAACAGAGATACGAGATCCCGCCATTGGGGTATTGGGTAAACCGCGACTGAACGCTGCTTCAATATCCAAACGCAATTCACCAGCAGCTTCTTTAACGCACTCAAGGGCAGCGGCATCCGTAATCCGATAACTATGCATTGCACTTTTACCAAACTTACTCTTAATCTTACGCAGCATAAGCTGCTCTTCAATCTGGGGGCGAATGCCATGCACTAGAACGATCCGCATACCCATGGCATGCAACATCGCAATATCTTCAATTAAATTCTCAAGACCAATCTCTTGAACGAGTTCGCCAGCAAAGGCGATTACAAAGGTCTTTTCGCGGAAGCTATGAATGTAGGGCGCAACATCGCGCAACCACCCTACGAAGGGGAAGTTGGAGGTAGATTCTTCGGCACTTGAGGCCTGGTTTGGTGCATTTGTCGGCATAGTGAGAAAATTATAGGGTGCAAGAGCCCATAAACCAACAAAAACCCAAACCAATCCCTCGGCCTGTGCCTGCTTCCAACACCGGACGCCGGTTGGAAATCCGCTTTCCGGAAGAATTGCCGGTCTCTGGTCAGCGCCAATTCATCAAAGATGCCTTGCAAAGCCATCAAGTGGTGATTGTGTGCGGCGAGACAGGCTCTGGCAAGACCACCCAGTTACCCAAGATCTGTCTAGATCTTGGACGGGGCACGATTAATGGGGGTAAGTTGATTGGGCATACCCAACCAAGGCGGATTGCTGCTACAGCCACAGCGAAGCGTATTGCTCAGGAGCTAGGTTCACCGCTTGGTCAAGACGTAGGCTACCAAGTGCGATTTGTCGATAAGACAAGTAACACGGCCTCTATCAAACTCATGACAGATGGCATCTTGTTGGCAGAGACCCAACGCGATCCTCAACTCAAAGCCTATGACACCCTGATCATCGATGAGGCGCACGAGCGGAGTTTGAACATTGATTTCTTATTGGGGTATTTGAGGCAATTGCTACCTAAAAGACCTGATCTCAAACTCATCATCACCTCGGCCACGATTGATGCCCAGCGCTTCGCTGAGCACTTTGCAATCAATGGCAAGCTTGCGCCCGTTATTGAGGTCAGTGGCCGATTATTTCCAGTCGAGCAGCGCTATTCACCGCTAGAACCTGATACAAAGCCCGACGGAAAAAAAGAAACCAAGACTGCTAAAGAAATTCCGGATGCGGTCGTAGAAGAAATTACGAAAGTCTGGCGCGAGGGTGCATTGGGTGCTGGCGATGTCCTCGTTTTTTTGCCAGGCGAGCGCGAGATCCGGGATTGCGCCGAAGCATTGCGTAAGGACCATATCCTGCAGCAACGCTTTCATCCAGAGATACTGAGTCTATTTGCCCGCCAATCTGTTGCTGAGCAAGAGAGAGTTTTTTCTCCTGGTAATGGCCGTCGCATTATTTTGACGACTAACGTCGCTGAGACCTCCTTAACTGTTCCCAATATTCGGTATGTGATTGATAGTGGTTTGGCCAGAGTCAAGCGTTACTCTTATCGTAATAAGGTTGAGCAGTTGCAGATTGAACCGATTTCTCAGGCTGCTGCCAATCAAAGGGCAGGTCGTTGTGGCCGGGTATCAGATGGCATCTGTGTACGTCTGTATAGCGAACAAGATTATCAAGGCCGTCCTAAATTTACCGACCCAGAAATTTTACGTAGTTCACTAGCGGCAGTGCTACTGAGGATGAGCGCATTACGCTTATCCAAAATTCAGCACTTCCCATTTATTGATAAGCCATTGGGCAGAGCGATTGCTGATGGCGTTCAGCTCTTAGATGAATTAGGTGCTATTGAGTTTGATGATGCGCAGGATGACGATAGCAAGGATATCAATCACAGCTTTAAGCTAACGCAGATTGGTAAACAGCTGGCCGACTTACCACTAGATCCTCGGATTGGCAGAATGCTGTTAGCAGCAAAAGATCAGAATGCTCTAAAAGAAGTCACCATCATTGCCTCAGCCTTGGTAACCCAAGACCCCCGTGAGCGACCCATAGACCAAGGGGCCGCTGCAGACCAAGCGCATTTGCAATTTGCAGATGAGCGTTCAGAATTTCTTAGTTTTGTAAAACTGTGGGATTGGTATCAAGACGCTTTGCAACATAAGCACAGTAATCGCCAGTTAGAAAACTTATGTCGTAGTAAATTTTTATCGCCACGCCGTTTACGTGAGTGGCGTGATGTGCATGGTCAGCTACATACAATGCTCGGCGAGAAGGGTTGGAAAGAAAATGGCTTAGCAGCAAGCTATGAACAGGTCCATTTGTCCTTGCTCACAGGCTTATTGGGTTACGTTGCCAAAAAAGAAGAAGATGAGAAGTCCCAAGACCGCAATAGCAAGACAGGTGGCTATATTGGTGCCAGGGGAATTCGTCCTTTTATCTGGCCAGGCTCAACCATTGGTAAAAAGGCTGGCGCCTGGATTCTGGCAGGTGAATTGCAAGAGACTAGTCGTATGTATGCCCGCACCATTGCTAAGATTGAGCCGCAATGGGTCGAGAAGGTCGCTTCCCATCGTCTAGTGAAGTCTTTAAGCGATCCTTTTTGGGATAACCGTCAGGGTGAGGTCTTAGCGTTTGAGCGTGGGACTTTATATGGATTGCCGATTTATCATGGGCGTCGGGTGCGTTATGAACCGCATGATCCCGAAGAAGCCCGTGAATTATTTATTCTCCAAGCTTTAGTCCAAGAAGAAATGTTTGGTCGGATGGATTCACCTACTTTGCAGCGTGAGACTGAAGCAGATGCCAAGAAAAAATATCCCGGTACGTTTGGTTTCTTTTGGCATAACCGCCGCCTCATTAAAGAAATTGAAGCACTTGAGCATCGCTCTCGTCGTCCCGATGTCTTGGTAGATGATGATTTGTTATTTGCTTTTTATGAATCCCGTATTCCAAAAGGAATCTGTAATCGGGAAGATCTGAAAGTACAACTCAAGAAGACGCCAGATCTCGATGCACAACTGCGCCTAGAAAAGGCTGACCTCATGCGTCATGAGGCAGCGGGTATCACGGTAGATCGTTATCCTAAAGTAATGAAGGTGGGTGGAACAGAGCTCAATCTCACGTATCACTTTGAGCCAGGCAGCCCCAAAGATGGCGTGACCTTGGTGGTGCCACTGGCACAACTAAATCAAGTCGATGGCCGCCGCTGTGAATGGCTCGTTCCTGGAATGTGCGAAGAGAAGGTTCTACTTCTGCTCAAGACCTTGCCCCAAAAACTGCGCCGCCATTGCGTACCTTTGCCTGATTATGCGAAATCCTACTTAGAGAAAAAACTAGCAGCTCATCAGTTTGGTGTTGGTGATTTTCTAGACAGTTTGATCGAGGATATTCGTAAAGAACGCGGTTTAGAGATCAAAAGAACGGATTTTAGACCTGAGGCCTTACCACTTCATTCATCGATGAACTTTCGTTTAATTGATGAGCATGGTCGCCAATTAGAAGTCGA
>CALQED020000047.1 GCA_943329505.2 Polynucleobacter meluiroseus
ACGAAAGAGGCACGGTTTTGGCCGCGCAAGTGGTCGCGCAGCTCTTGAATATCACTGATAATTTTCATGCAACTGGGGTATAGGCAAGGCGCACATAGATTGGCGCATAGGGCTCTGCTTGAGTAATTTCGATTAAGGCTTCACGAGAGAGTTCTAGCATTGCAATAAAGTTCACAATCACTACTGGAATGCCATTGCCAGACTTGATCGCATCTTCAAATAATTCGCCAAACTCGATGAAGCGGGTATTTTGTAAGCGACGCAGAATGCGGGTCATAAAATCACGTACCGAGAGCTCTTCGCGGGTGATGGTGTGATGCTGATTGAGTTTAGCGCGATGCAGAACATCACGCCAAGCCATTTGTAAGTCATCTAAATTGACTTCAGGCCAAGTAATGGCTACGGTAGTATCAACAAAGCCGTGCGCTATCTGGAAGTCGCGGCCTTGTTGTGGAATCTGATCTAGCTCTTGGGCAGCAAGCTTCATACGCTCGTACTCCAAGAGGCGACGCACCAATTCTGCACGTGGATCTTCAACTTCTTCCTCGCTATCTGCTTTCTTCATAGGCAACAGCATGCGAGATTTAATTTCGATCAACATGGCTGCCATCAACAAATATTCCGCAGCAAGCTCAAGGTTGGTGTGACGAATTTGATCGATATAGCTCAGGTACTGTTGAGTAACCTGAGCCATTGGAATATCAAGTACGTTGAAATTCTGCTTACGAATCAGATACAGCAAAAGATCAAGTGGTCCTTCAAACGCCTCTAGAAAAACCTCTAGCGCATCCGGTGGAATATAGAGATCAGTCGGTAACTTAAATAATGGCTCACCATACAACTTGGCGAATGCTTCTGACATCCCATCAGTGACTGATGGAGTGCTATCTAGTAAATCGGATATTGGCTGAGCGCTTGGCTCGGCACTTGACGCGTTACCGGAATTAGTCATTCGAATAAACGTAAGCGCGTTGTTTTAATTTGGCGGCTTTAGCGCGACGTTGATCCTCAGCAGAAAGGGGCTCTTTATCCCACAGGAGGGCTCGACCAGCTTGCTGGTCAGCCTCTAGGTGCGGCTTCTCGCTTTTGAGTTCACTTAAGAACTGGGTAAATTCAGATTGATATCTTGCCATGGCATTTCCTAAAATACTCAATAAATTCAATAACTTACAAAGTTAATGACAAAAGTGAATTGAGGACTACGACCACCATTATAGGGGCTTTTTAAGACCCTTTTTACAAGTTTGCGGCCAGTAAAGCCTCAATTTGAGGGGCCTCAACTCGTGCCATCAAGTGCTGATAAGGCTTGATTGGATGCTTGCTGGAAAGCGGTGTGTTGATATCACTCCAAGACTGCGGCGGGAGGCTGAGAAATTCTTCTACTCCAGCAGCGACCTGAGGAATGACTGGCTTGAGATAGAGGCTGAGCATGCGAAACGCTTCTAAAGTCACACTGCAAACGCGCTGCAAATCTGCCTCACGCTCTGGATCCCTAGCGATTTCCCAAGGTTTGTTTTCGTCTACGAATCCATTGACCTTATCGGCCAAATCCATGATGGAGCGTAATGCTTTTGCATACTCACGTGCTTCATAGAGCGCAGCGATTTTTTCACTTGTCGCAGCAATTTCTGCGAGTAATGGATGATTCATTGCTTCATCCGAAACAACGCCACCAAAACGTTTGACCAAGAAGCCAGCGCTGCGACTAGCAATATTGATGTACTTGCCCAGCAAATCACTATTTACACGCGCTACGAAGTCTTGCAGATTTAAATCTAAATCTTCCATACTGTCATTGAGTTTAGTAGCGAAGTAATAACGGAACCACTCAGGATTGAAGCCGCACTCGATCACACTGTTCGCAGAAATTAATGTGCCACGTGACTTACTCATCTTCTCACCATCAACCGTTAAGAAGCCATGAGCAAAGACATTAGTTGGAGTGCGATAGCCAGCAAATTGCAAAGTCGCAGGCCAGAACAAGGTATGGAAATAGAGAATATCTTTGCCAATGAAATGGTATTGCTCTGTAGTCGTATCAGGCTTAACCCACTCATCAAAATTGAGGCCTTTAGTCTGGCAGTAATTGAGGAAGCTGGCATAGTAACCAATTGGCGCATCTAGCCAGACATAGAAGTATTTGCCTGGGGCATCAGGGATTTCAAAGCCGAAATAGGGGGCATCACGGGAGATATCCCAGTCACTTAATTTACTGTCGCCAGGCTCACCCACCCACTCCTTCATCTTATTACGAGCTTCGGGTTGGAGTGGGGTTTTGACTTGAGTCCAATCCCGCAAGAAAGTTTCACAACGCGGATCAGATAGTTTGAAGAAGTAGTGATCAGAAACTTTCTTGATCGGTGTTGCACCACTGACGACCGAGAATGGGTTTTTCAAATCAGTTGGCGAATATGTAGCACCACATTTCTCACAAGAGTCGCCGTATTGATCTTTGGCGCCACACTTTGGGCACTCGCCTTTAATAAAGCGATCCGGCAAGAACATTTCTTTTACGGGATCATAAGCCTGCTCAATTGCCCGCTTTTCAATCAAGCCCGCATCGCGCAACTTGAGATAAATACTTTGCGCTAACTGTTCATTTTCAGGGCTATCAGTGGTGTAGTAATTATCAAAGGAGATTAGAAAATGATCAAAGTCGCGCTTATGCTCTTTCCAAACATTGGCAATCAACTCTTTTGGAGTTAGGCCCTCTTTTTCAGCGCGCAACATGATGGGGGTGCCATGCGTGTCATCAGCGCCTACGTAATGAACCTCATGACCACGCATCCTTTGAAAGCGCACCCAAATATCGGTCTGTACGTATTCCACTAAATGGCCAATATGGATCTGGCCATTGGCATAGGGCAGGGCGGAGGTGACAAGAAGGCGACGCTGGGGGTTACTCATGTAAAGCGGTCTTAAATAAGAAATAACAAGGTTAAATTAGGGCTTCATCCACAATTATGCGGGCTTAAGCACTAATTTTAGTCTGCGGTTAAAGTAAACCCCCGATTAGTCCCGATAAAATTGACTTTCAACCCTATTTAGAAGGCGCCCAATGTCAGTGGTGGCAACAAAACCGAATATTCAGATGTCTAACGCCTCTGTGCCATTGGTGCATGAGGTAGAGATATTGGATGAAGCGGGACGGACTAAGCTTGCTCATATCCCTGGAGAGCGCCCCCTCACCATCTACCTAGACAAGCGCGAGGTTGTCACTCTGATGACTCTGGGAAGCGCCCCGGAGGCTTTAGTCTTGGGTTATCTGCGAAACCAGCGCCTAGTCGAATCACCTGATGATATTGAAAGCATTCAGGTTGACTGGGAAACCGACTCTGCTGCGGTCAAGACCCGTCGCAGCACCGTTGATATCGACGCCCTCACAAGCAAGCGTGTGGTGACTACTGGCTGTGGTCAGGGCACCATGTTTGGGGGCTTGATGGAAGAGATGTCCGAGATCCGCTTGCCCGATGGTCCTCATTTATCCCAGGAGGCAATCGTGAGTTTGGTAGACGCGATTCGGTCCCATGACACCATCTATAAGAAATCCGGCTCAGTGCATGCCTGTGCAGTATTTGAGCGCACCCCAGAGGGTGGTGTAGAGCTCCTTCACTTTATTGAAGACGTCGGTCGTCATAATGCAGTGGATTCGATTTCTGGCTTGATGTGGTTGGCTAATAAGCCGGGTAAAGATTTAATTTTCTTCACTACCGGACGTCTCACTTCAGAAATGGTGATTAAAGGCGCCCAGATGGGTGTTCCTTTCTTGCTCACACGCTCAGGAGTCACCCTCATGGGCTTAGAGCTAGCCCGCAAAACCAATCTCACCATCCTGTCCCGCTGTTCAGGCAAACACTTCGAGATCTACAACGCCCCTGAGCGGGTGGTTTTTACCCAAAACCCACGATAAATAGTGGGCATGGCCTAGCGAAGGTTTTACAATTCGGCCATGACTATTAAATCTGACCACTGGATCCGCCGCATGGGCGAGCAAGGCATGATCAGCCCATTTGAACCTGGGCAAATCCGCCAAGACGCTGCAGGCAACAAAATCGTTAGTTATGGCACATCAAGTTATGGCTATGACATTCGTTGCGCAGACGAATTTAAGATCTTTACCAATATCAACAGCACGATTGTTGACCCGAAAAATTTCGATGAACAATCCTTTGTCGATTTCAGGGGTGATGTTTGCATCATTCCACCCAATTCATTTGCATTGGCAAGAACGGTAGAGTATTTCAAGATCCCACGAAGCGTATTAACCGTTTGCGTTGGTAAGAGTACTTATGCACGTTGCGGCATTATTGTGAACGTCACGCCATTCGAGCCTGAGTGGGAAGGTTATGTCACCTTAGAGTTTTCTAATACCACACCATTGCCTGCAAAAATTTATGCAGGTGAAGGTTGCGCCCAAGTACTATTTTTTGAGAGTGATGAAGTCTGTGGCACATCTTATAAAGATCGTGGCGGTAAGTATCAAGGTCAGCGGGGCGTGACCCTGCCTAAGACTTAATTTTTCTTCACATCAATTCGAGTTCGCGAACCTAAAGGGTAGCCATGAAATTCCGTTTCCCAATCATCATTATTGATGAGGACTTCCGTTCTGAAAATATTTCAGGTTCTGGTATTCGTGACCTCGCTGAGGCTATTGAGAACGAAGGCATGGAAGTGATTGGCCTCACAAGCTATGGCGATCTTACTTCCTTTGCTCAGCAAGCTTCGCGTGCCTCCTCTTTTATCGTTTCAATTGATGATGAGGAGTTTGTATCGGATTCTGAAGATCATGATCTTCCTGCTTTAAATAATTTGCGCGCATTTATTACTGAAGTGCGTAAGCGTAATGAAGATATTCCGATTTTCCTGTACGGCGAGACCCGTACATCACGTCATATGCCTAATGACATCTTGCGTGAGTTGCATGGCTTCATTCATATGAATGAAGATACCCCTGAATTCGTAGCACGCCATATTATTCGTGAAGCTAAGGTATATCTAGATTCTTTAGCACCACCATTCTTCCGCGCTCTGACGAACTATGCTTCTGAAGGTTCTTATTCTTGGCATTGCCCAGGCCACTCTGGTGGTGTGGCTTTCTTAAAGAGTCCAGTAGGTCGGATGTTCCATCAATTCTTTGGCGAGAACATGTTACGTGCAGACGTCTGTAATGCTGTCGAAGAATTAGGCCAGCTCTTAGATCACACTGGCCCTGTCTTGCAGAGTGAGCGTAATGCCGCTCGCATCTTTAATGCTGACCACTTATTCTTTGTGACCAACGGGACCTCTACCTCCAATAAGATTGTTTGGCATTCCACCGTCGCTCCCGGGGATGTGGTCATTGTGGATCGTAACTGCCATAAGTCCGTGATTCACTCCATCACCATGATGGGGGCAATACCGATTTTCTTAATGCCAACCCGCAATCACCTTGGCATTATTGGCCCGATTCCGAAAGAAGAGTTTGAGTGGGCCAATATTCAGAAAAAGATTGATGCGAATCCATTCATCAAGAATAAGAATGTAGTACCGCGCGTGATGACTTTGACGCAAAGCACTTATGACGGCATTGTTTATAACGTCGAGATGATTAAAGAGATGCTCGATGGTAAGGTGGATTCCTTGCATTTCGATGAAGCTTGGTTACCCCATGCTGCCTTCCATCCTTTCTATAAGGATATGCATGCCATTGGGTCAGATCGTCAGCGTACTAAAAAGAGTTTGATGTTTGCTACTCAATCTACCCATAAGTTGTTGGCTGGTTTGTCTCAAGCTTCACAAGTCTTGGTGCAAGATGCGGAGGAGCATAAGCTCGATCGCGATTGTTTTAATGAAGCCTACTTGATGCATACCTCGACTAGTCCACAGTACGCGATCATCGCTTCTTGTGACGTCTCTGCAGCCATGATGGAGTCTCCAGGCGGAACAACCTTAGTTGAAGAATCTATTGCTGAGGCAATGGACTTCCGTCGCGCAATGCGTGAGGTCGATGATAAATTTGGAGCTGACTGGTGGTTCAAGGTTTGGGGCCCAGATCATTTAGCAGAAGAGGGTATTGGCGAGCGCTCTGATTGGGTGCTAGAGCCAAATGCAAACTGGCATGACTTTGGCAAACTGGCCAAAGGCTTCAATATGTTGGATCCTATTAAAGCGACTATTGTGACTCCTGGCTTGGATATCGAGGGTAACTTTGGTTCTATGGGAATTCCAGCGAGCATCGTTACCAAATATCTTGCAGAGCATGGTGTGATTGTGGAGAAGTGCGGCCTGTATTCCTTCTTCATTATGTTCACTATTGGCATCACCAAAGGCCGTTGGAATACTCTGGTAACTGAGTTGCAGCAATTCAAAGATCACTTTGATAAAAATGCGCCGCTATGGAAGGTCTTGCCTGAATTTGTAGCGAAGCACCCACGCTATGAACGCGTTGGATTGAAAGATATCTGCCAACAAATTCATGAGTTTTATAAAGGCCGTAATGTAGCGCGCATGACGACTGAGATGTATACGTCTGATATGGAGCCTGCCATGATGCCTTCAGAGGCCTGGGCAAAGATGGCGCATAAAGAAGTAGATCGTGTGCCCCTCGATCAATTGGATGGTCGTGTCACAGCAATGCTGGTTACGCCATATCCCCCAGGCATTCCGCTACTCATCCCGGGTGAACGCTTTAATAAGCCAATCGTTGACTATCTTTACTTTGCCAGAGACTTCAATGAAAAGTTTCCAGGCTTTGAGACCGACATTCATGGTTTAGTGAAGGCTGAGGTAGATAGTCGCAGTCAATACTATGTCGATTGCGTTAGGCAAGAACGCGACATCACGCTTTAATTTTATTTAACAGGCCTATCTAGCTGAAATATGACTGGAGCATCTTCATCTATTTTGTTTGAAGATGACTCTGGTTTTGACTCTTCCCCAGTGAAATTGAAATCCTGACTTTGAA
Organism: Polynucleobacter meluiroseus; assembly: GCA_943329505.2. GTDB lineage: Bacteria > Pseudomonadota > Gammaproteobacteria > Burkholderiales > Burkholderiaceae > Polynucleobacter > Polynucleobacter meluiroseus_E. Next base: position 6,944 of record CALQED020000047.1, read on the forward strand.
TAACTGGGGCAGGTTTATCTAAAAAAGTAGTGACTAGCGCTGGGAAAGCCATCACCACAACCACCATCACTAATTGCAATCCTACCCATGGCAATGCACCCCAGTAGATGTCGCTGCTCTTCACTTCTTTGGGGGCTACACCTCGCAGGTAAAAGAGGGCAAAACCAAAGGGTGGGTGCATAAAAGAAGTTTGCATATTTACGCAGAGCATCACGCCAAACCAGACGAGTGCAGCACTGGCCGCCGCTTCAGGATTGCCATTCATGGAATCGAGTAGAACAGGGGAGAGCAATTTGACTGCTACGGGCGCCAACAGTGGCACCACAATAAATGCGATCTCAAAGAAGTCTAGAAAGAATGCCAAGAAAAAGATAAAGAGGTTCACGACGATGAGAAAGCCAATCCATCCGCCAGGTAGGTTTGAGAAAAGTTCCTCAACCCAGCGGCCACCATCAACCCCTTGAAAGACCACCGAGAAACAAGTCGAGCCAATCAAAATGAAGACCACCATGGTCGTAATGCGCATGGTGTTTTGGTAGGCCTCTTGAATCAGTCCCTTAAGATTAGAAATACTGGCGCGTCGTATCCAGGCTAGTAACAACGCACCCATCGCACCCATCGCACCCGATTCGGTCGGGGTGGCAATACCAGCCATAATGGTACCTAGCACCAAGAAGATCAGCACTGCCGAAGGAATGATACCCATGAGGCATTTCTTCCAGAGTGCCAAGCCCCTGAGGGTCAAATCACTCTCCGGCAGTGACGGTAAGTCATTCGGGCGAAGGCGAGTCA
>CALQED020000048.1 GCA_943329505.2 Polynucleobacter meluiroseus
AAACTGGACCATGTCTTGTATGGCCGAATCGAAACGACTAAGGTCACCGATGATACGAAGGCAAATATCATTTTCTGCAAGACGTGCAATCTCTCCCTTGAGAGATTTGAGAAATAGCTTCATTAAAAAGCCCACTTCTTCTGGAGGGCGACGCCAGTTTTCAGAACTGAATGCAAAAATCGTAAGGTATTCAACGCCACTGCGGTGACATTCCTCAACAATCTTACGCACCGCGCCCAGCCCTTCAGAATGACCTGCCACCCTTGGCATCATGCGCTTACTTGCCCAACGTCCATTGCCGTCCATAATGATCGCCACATGGCGAGGAATGGCACTAACCTCTGGAATTGCTTGAGTAGAGCTTGGATGCTGAGTCATTAGAAACTTGAATTCAATCGGGCCTTTAAACCGTCATGATCTCTTTTTCTTTTTCAGAGATAATTTTGTCAATATCGATAACCGCTTTATCTGTCATCTTCTGAATTTCATCGGTGGCGCGACGCTCTTCATCTTCAGAAATTTCTTTATCCTTTGTTAGGCGTTTGAGGTGCTCATTGGCATCACGACGCAGATTGCGCACAGCGATCTTAGTATCTTCGCCTTCGCCCTTTACAACTTTGGTCAGTTCGCGGCGGCGCTCTTCAGTCAAAGCAGGCATAGGCACACGGATCACGGTACCTTGTGAAGCAGGATTCAGACCTAAATCAGAATCACGAATCGCTTTTTCTACAACGGCAACCATCGTCTTTTCGAAAGGTTGCACATTAATCGTACGAGCATCTGCTAAGCCCAAGCTTGCAACTTGACTAAGTGGTGTTGGGTTACCGTAGTACTCCACTTGAATATGCTCCAAAATTCCTGGATTAGCACGACCAGAGCGAATTTTGGCTAAGTTAGACTTCAAAGCCTCAAGAGACTTTTGCATCTTTTGATCGGTATTATTTTTGATTTCTGTTGCAGACATCAGGCCTCCTATTAAACGTGTACCAAAGTACCTTCAGACTCACCCTGCACTACACGCATTAATGCGCCCGGCTTGAGTATCGAAAACACTTTGATTGGTAACTTACGGTCACGGCATAAAGCAAATGCAGTAGCATCCATGACTTGCAAGTTTTTAATAATTGCTTCATCAAATGTAATGGTCTTATATAAAGTTGCCGTCGGATCTTTGACGGGATCAGCACTATAAATACCGTCTACCTTAGTCGCCTTGAGCATGACGTCTACACCCATCTCTGCACCGCGAAGGGCAGCAGCTGTATCGGTTGTAAAGAACGGGTTGCCTGTACCGGCTGCAAAGATCACTACCTTACCTTCACTCATCGCACGAATCGCTCGCGGACGAATATAGGGTTCAACTACTTGGTCCATGCGCAGAGCAGATTGCACCCGTGCCTCAACCCCTTTTTGACGCAGGGCATCTTGCAATGCAAGAGAGTTCATCATCGTCGCTAACATCCCCATATAGTCTGCAGTTGCGCGATCCATACCGGCAGCACCACCAGCAACGCCTCTGAAAATATTACCCCCACCAATCACAATAGCGAGCTCTACGCCACTACTCACGACTTGGGCAATTTCTGAAACCATGGAATCGATGGTCACGGGATTGATGCCAAAAGCATCATCCCCCATCAGGGCTTCACCAGATAATTTAAGGAGGACGCGTTTGTAGCCTGGCATATTGTTATTTTCCGTAATTTGCCAAGTACTTTGCATACTTAGCTTATTGATCTTTAAGCGTTTTTAATATCTCCACCAAATTATAAAGGGCTTAAGAGAGATCAAACAAAAGGGCACAGAAACTAAGGTTTCTATGCCCTTTTGGGTATTACCGACCAGGTGGGGCAAGCCCCAAACTGATAAATTAAGCTGTTACTTTAGAGGCGGCAGCTACCTGAGCAGCAACTTCAGCCGCAAAGTCGTCCTGACGCTTCTCAATGCCCTCGCCTACAACAAACATAGTGAAACCTTTGACCGTTGTATTCGCAGCCTTGAGCATTTGCTCAACAGTTTGCTTATCGTTTTTAACGAAAGTTTGATTCAACAAAGAGACCTCTTTGAGGTACTTCTGAATAGAGCCTTCCACCATCTTCTCAACGATTTCTGGTGGTTTGCCAGATTCAGCAGCCTTTTGCACCGCAACGCTACGCTCTATGGCAATAGACTCAGCAGGAACATCCGCCGTTGATAAAGCAACTGGCTTCATCGCAGCAATATGCATTGCAACATCTTTAGCAGCAACATCGTCACCTTCAAACTCAACCACGACACCAATACGCGTTCCGTGGAGGTAAGAAACCAACTTGTTGCTACCAGCAAAACGCTTGAAGCGACGTGGCATGATGTTTTCGCCGATCTTACCAATTAACGCGCTACGGACTATGTCAACAGTAGAGCCGTTTAAAGGCAATGCGAGTAATGCAGCAACGTCAGCTGGGTTCTTTTCAGCAACCAACTTCACGCAGTCATTGACAAACGCCAAGAAGTCATCATTTTTAGAAACAAAGTCAGTCTCGCAGTTCACTTCTAACAAGGCGCCATTAGTCCCATTAATAGCGGTGGCCACAATACCTTCAGCAGTCACACGTGAAGCCGCTTTACCAGCCTTGCTACCCAGCTTGACACGCAGAATTTCTTCCGCACGAGCCATATCCCCATCAGCCTCAGTCAAAGCTTTTTTGCACTCCATCATCGGAGCATCAGTCTTGGCGCGTAACTCGCCAACCATTGCAGCGGTAATAGCGGCCATTATTCAGCCTTCCCTTCTTCAACAAACTCTTCTTCGCCTTCTTTAACTGCTGTCAAGATTTCTTGAACAGAATTAGCTTTACCTTCGAGGATTGCATCAGCAATACCGCGGGTATATAGAAGAACCGCTTTGCTTGAGTCATCATTACCAGGAATAATGTAATCAATGCCATCTGGTGAGTGGTTGGTGTCTACAACAGCAATCACTGGAATGCCAAGCTTATTGGCTTCAGTAATAGCAATTTTGTGATAACCAACGTCCACTACGAAAATAGCGTCAGGAACACCATTCAGGTCCTGAATACCACCGAGTGCTTTTTGCAGCTTGTCGAGATCACGGTCATTCGTCAAAGCTTCTTTTTTCGAAAGCTTTTCCCAGTCGCCAGCTTCTTTAGCGGCTGCCATGTCCTTTAAACGCTTGAGAGAACCTTTAACTGTTTTGAAGTTGGTGAGTGTGCCACCCAACCAACGGCTATCGATGTAAGGCATACCAGCACGAGCAGCTTCTTCAGCAATAATCTCGCGTGATTGACGCTTAGTACCAACAAATAAAATCGTGCCACGGTTAGCAGCAACTTGCTTTGCAAATTTCAGGGCGTCCTGAAACATTGGCAATGTTTTTTCCAAGTTGATGATGTGGATTTTGTTGCGATGGCCGAAAATATAAGGGGCCATTCTTGGGGACCAGAAACGGGTTTGGTGACCAAAATGGCAACCGGCTTCCAGCATTTGACGCATCGTTACTGACATAACTTCTCCTAAGGGTTAGTTCTAAAGTTGAGTCCTAGCTGCGCTAAAAAACGCCACCCTGGAAGGCTCAACTTGCGATTTCAAGTCAAAAATTGACCTGAGACCAAAATTATAGCTTAAATATCAAGGCTCTAGCCAGTGTGAAGCCTATCAACTCCTGACTCAATCAAGCTAAAGCCCCCTCTAGATAGCCCAAAATAGAATTTCTGCCTATTTTTTAGGCAATCTAGACAAACTAAAAGTCGGCAAGTCGTTGATAATCAAGGCATGAATAGTGTGTTTACTGCAGAAAAAGACATCCTTGGGATGCGTGAAGCTGGCCGACTGGCTAGTGAAGTTTTAGACCATATTGCACCGCATGTAGTAGCCGGCGTAAGTACTGGGGAGCTTGACCGTATTTGCCATGACTATATGCGTGACGTTCAAAAAACGATTCCTGCGCCACTAAATTATCAGCCTCCAGGTTATCCACCCTTTCCTGCATCGATCTGCACTTCAGTGAATGATGTGATTTGTCATGGCATCCCCGGTGAAAAAATTCTCAAGAGTGGTGATGTTGTGAACTTAGATATCACCGTGATTACGCCAGATGGTTATTACGGCGATACCAGTCGCATGTTTATGGTGGGAGAAGTTTCGGTCATGGCCAAACGCCTCACACAAGTGACTTTTGAATGTATGTGGCTTGGTATTGCACAAGTCAAACCCGGCGCAGCACTTGGTGACATTGGTCATGTGATTCAAACGCATGCTGAAAAATCTGGTTACTCAGTAGTCCGCGAATACTGCGGTCATGGCATTGGCAAAGTCTTTCACCAAGACCCCCAAATTCTTCATTATGGCCGCCCAGGTACTGGTGAAAAATTAGAGGCTGGCATGACTTTCACGATTGAACCGATGATCAATGCTGGCCGTCGCGAAATCAGAACCATGCCAGATCAATGGACGGTGAAGACCAAAGATCGTAGTCTCTCCGCGCAATGGGAGCACACACTCTTAGTCACACAAAGTGGTGTTGAAGTGCTCACTTGGTCTACGGGGAGCAACCCTCCACCTGATTGTGTCAAAGGGCTCAACTTTAGACCCTCAATGGCGAACGCCTAATTACATGGCTCTGCAGCAAACAGCAAACAAAATTACAGACGCAGCCGGTCTTCGTGCTGCTCGTGAAATTGCCTATGCAGAGTTTAAGAAAACGCAAGTCGTTGGAAAGCTTACCAAGCAACTGAGCAAACTGACGGATCAATTACTGACTCAGCTATGGGCCGACTGTGGTTTAAATAATGAAGCTACTCTCGTTGCCGTAGGGGGCTATGGCAGAGGCGCCTTATTTCCTTACTCTGACATCGACATCTTGGTGTTACTACCAGCAGATACAAAAGCCATTGAAGCTTTATCAAAAAAAGTAGAGCAATTTGTTGCTAGTTGCTGGGATACGGGCCTTGAGATTGGGTCTTCAGTGAGAACCGTTTCAGAGTGCATGTCAGAGTCTGAGCAAGATATTACTGTTCGCACATCCCTGCTTGAAGCCCGATTGATCTGTGGCAAAAAGCAACTCTTCAAAGAGTTTGCCAGCAATTATGAATCTGCCATGGATCCTAAAGCCTTCTTCCAGGCTAAGCAGGCAGAACAAATCCAGCGGCATTACAAGTACCATAACACCCCCTACTCACTTGAACCAAACTGCAAAGAGAGTCCTGGTGGATTGCGTGACCTACAAGTCATCTCTTGGGTTAGCAAAGCAGCATTACTTGGCAATACCTTTAAAGATTTAAATCAAGCAGGTCTTGTTACCCAACGAGAGCTTACAGAACTCAATCGAAATCAGCGCTTTCTAGAAACTCTCAGAGCTAATTTACATTTGCTCGCGGGTCGACGCCAAGATGTCATTGCTTTTGACTTGCAGGCGCCGCTCGCCCAATCCATGGGCATTGAGACTGATTCCTCACGCCAAGCTAGTGAAGCCATTATGCGTCGCTACTACTGGGCTGCAAAAGCTGTAACCCAACTCAATGATGTGTTGCTGCAGAACATTGAAGCATTGCTATTTCCACAAGAGTCAAAAACAACTCATGCAATTCCTGGTGAAGGCAATGAATATTTTATTGAGAGACAGGGCGTCTTAGATATTACTGATCCTCAACTCTTTCAAAAACATCCAGAACAAATTTTGCGCACTTTCCTTGTGTTTGCGCAGACCTCTAACGTCAAGAGTCTTTCAGCAACGATTTTTAGAGCTCTATATAACGTCCGCCAGAAAATGGATGCTAAATGGCGCGCTAATCCGATTAATCGCGCACTTTTTATTGAGATCCTCAAGCAACCAGACGGCGTTAGCCGCGCGTTTCAGCTCATGAATCGGAGTAGCGTTCTAGGGCGCTACCTACCTGCCTTCAGAAAAATTGTTGGGCAGATGCAGCATGACTTGTTTCACGTATACACAGTCGATCAACATATCTTGATGGTGCTCGGTAATGTTCGCCGCTTCATGGTAGTGGAACATACCCATGAATTTCCATTCTGCAGCAGCTTGATTACCCATTTTGAGAAGCCATGGCTACTAGTTATCGCTGCACTCTTTCACGATATTGCCAAGGGACGGGGTGGAGATCACTCACAACTTGGCAAAGCCGATGCCCGCAAGTTTGCTAAAGATCATGGTTTAGATAAAAAAGATACCGAACTACTCGTATGGCTGGTTGCGGAACATCTTAATATGAGCCAAGTCGCTCAAAAGCAAGATATCAGCGACCCAGACGTCGTTCGCGCTTTTGCAAAGAAGATGGGGGACGAGCGCCATCTCACAGCTTTGTACTTACTGACCGTAGCTGATGTCCGCGGCACTAGCCCTAAAGTCTGGAACGCCTGGAAAGGCAAACTGCTTGAAGACCTCTATCGTGCGACTTTGAGAGTGTTGGGTGGCGCCAAACCAGACGCCTCGTCTGAACTTGCCCAACGCCAAGAAGAGTCCAAAACTAAATTGCGTCTTTATGGCATTAACGATGATTCTTATGAAGAATTTTGGAAGCAGTTAGATGTTGCCTTCTTTCTTAGGCAGGATGCATCGGATATCGCTTGGCTAACACGTCACCTACATTACAAGGTAAATAGTGATCAGCCAATTGTGAGGGCGAGACTTTCCCCGATTGGCGAAGGATTGCAGGTGGCAGTCTACGTCAAAGACCAAGAAGATCTTTTTGCCAGAATCTGCGCTTACTTTGAAAGACATGGTTTTTCGATTTGGGATGCGCGTATTCACACTACCCGCCATGGTTACGCTTTAGACACCTTCCAAATCTCAGGTAGCAATCTAGTGGACGAAGGCGGTAGCTACCGCGACATCATGCAATTAGTGGAATTTGAACTCACAGCTGCATTAACTAAGGCCGATCCATTGCCAAACCCCAGTATGGGTCGCCTATCTAGGCAGTCTCGCACCTTCCCAATCCAACCGCGGGTTCATATGGTTCCAGATGATCGCGGTCGCTATTACACGCTCGCACTGTCAGCCAGTGATCGTACTGGCTTACTCTATACGATCTCTAGAGTGCTAGCTAAGCATCAAGTATCGATTCATACCGCAAGAATCAACACGCTTGGCGAACGCGTCGAAGATGTCTTGCTCTTAGATGCCGCCAACTTAGGCAAGAATCCCAAGTTGCAGATTCAGCTAGAGACAGAGTTACTAGAGGCCTTGGGGGCTTGATTGGTTACAAAAAAAGCCCAGGTTTTAATCTGGGCTCTAGCAATACAAATGGAGTGCTTACTTAATCTAAGAGGCCTGCCATTTGTAAACCCTCACGACCGGCTGGGTGGCGGCAATCAATTTCTTCAAACTCATTGATATTGTCAATCTCCATACCCATAGCAATATTAGTTACCTTTTCCAAGATTACCTCAACTACTACTGGCACCATGAAGTGTTTAGCCATCTTTTGCGCTTCAACTAAAGCTGCATTAATCTTGGCGGGATCGCTCACACGTAATAATTTGCAACCCACACCTTCAACGACTTTACCGTGATCAACGCCATAGCCCTTCAGAGTTGTATCGTCCACATTAATGTTGTCAAAGGCTAACTGAACGCAGTAGTCCATATCAAATCCGCGTTGTGCCTGAC
>CALQED020000049.1 GCA_943329505.2 Polynucleobacter meluiroseus
AAATATGAGGATGCGCCTCTTGGCCTCTCGCTGATAGCTAATACCAATCAAGATCTGCTTCTTCTAAAGCTTGCTAGCAATCTAGAAGTACATTTAAAGCATGAATAAAAGCAAGCATCCATAAAAAAATCCCCTAAAGAGCATTCAGGGGATTTTTTAATCTACACACTAAACTTCCGAGCAAGTGGTAAGGGGCTATTCTTTTGGAATATTGAGCTTCTTAATTTGATCGCCTGCAGTCTTCATTTCTTTTCTGACAATTTCATTTACTTTACCTGGTGTGCTGTAGAGAGGCGTCACACCTAACCTCAGATAACTCTCCTGTACCTCGGTTGAGGCCATCACCTTTTCGAGCGCTGCATTTAGCTTTTGAATAATGGGCGCTGGTACGCCTTTTTGCGCTACTAATGCCCACCAAACTGACGCTTCAAAACCTGGAAAGCCCAACTCAACCATCGTTGGCACGTCAGGCAAGGAAATAGAACGCTGCAATGAAGTAACAGCCAATGGGGTCAATTTTTTAGTTGTAATAAACGGAATAGCAGGCGCCATATCCGAGAAAACCAATTGCACCTCATTGCCCACTAGAGCTGCGGTAGCCTGTCCATTCCCTTTATAAGGAATATGCACAAGATCAATGCCAGCCGCGGCCTTAAACTTCTCAGCCGTTAAGTGGGCTGTATTACCCTTTGCACCAGCACCGTAATTAATTTGACCTGGATTTGCCTTTGCAAATGAAATGAGGTCTTTCATATTTTTAATAGGAATTGGTGAATTTGGATTAATGACCAAAACCTGACCAGCAATACCGAGCATGGAAATCGGTGCAAAATCTTTAAACCAATCGTAAGGCAGGGTTTTATAAAGATATTGATTATTCAAAATGATGCTACTGGTTCCCAGCAGTAAGGTGTAACCATCCGCAGGAGATTTAGCAGCAGCTTCAAAGCCAATCGTGCCATTAGCCCCTGGTTTATTTTCAACAATAATGGTTTGCCCAAGTGAATCTCCTAACCTTTGCGCAATAATTCGACTCAATAAGTCGCTTGTTCCCCCTGGAGGAAATGGCGCGATAATTTTAATTGACCGAGTAGGATAGTTTTGCGCGGCAGCAATTAATGGGACTAATAGCAGCCCAATAAACACGCTTTTTAGCGTGATGACGACGTGTTTAAATTGCATAAAAGCCTCCAAAAATACATTTATTAATAGTGATATATCTCAATGATTAGACAACTACTCAAGCTTAGCACCAGAATCTTTGACTACCTTGGCAAATTTAACGAACTCTGCTTTAACTAGTGCACTGAATTCTGCAGGGGTGCTGCCAATAGGGTCAGCACCCTCCTTAAGAAAGCGCTCCCGAATTTCTGGCTGCTTGAGTGCACGTGACGTTTCTTTATAAAGTAAGTCAACAATTGGCGCCGGAGTATTAGCTGGCACAAACATACCGAACCAAGTATTGATATCGTAGCCAGGCAAACCGGCTTCGACTAATGTAGGTAGATCCTTAGCAGCCATTGAGCGAACAGATGTAGTTACAGCCAAAGCCTTGAGGCGCCCATCTTTTACTAGAGGAAGTGCTGCAACAATGGGAATAAAGGCAACCTCAACTTCTCCAGCCACTACTGCATTCAAGGCTGGGCCAGCACCCTTGTAAGGTACATGGACCATTTTTGCGCCCGTCGCTGAATTAAACATCTCACCGGCTAAATGACTACCTGCCCCATTTCCCGAAGTAGAGAAATTGAGCTTGCCAGGATTGGCTTTGGCATAAGCAATAAATTCCTTAATGTTGTTTACAGGTAATTTTGCGTTGACGGCCAATATAAATGGCATTTGGGCAACTTGGGTTACCGCCTGCAAATCTTTGATAGTGTCGTAATTGAGGCTTTTATACAAATGGGGGGCAATGACCATGCTCGTCGATTGGGCCATGAGGACTAAATAGCCATTTGGTGGAGATTTTGAAACATACTCTGCCGCTATCGTGCCAGAAGCGCCTGATTTATTTTCAATCACAATACTTTCACCCAAATATTCTCCAAGCTGAACACTGAGTGTGCGAGCAATAAAATCAGCGCCGCCACCAGCGGTAGCAGGAACAATAATTTTGATTGGCTTATTTGGATAATTTTGTGCCGCTGCAGATAAATTCACACCGATGGTGCCGCCAATCAAGATGCTCGAAGCAGCAAGGAGTGATATCAATTTTTGAATATGATTATTTGTCTTCATCTAATTAGGTCTCTTGGTTGATTCTAGATTCTGTGTAATAGCGCCAACAGCATTAAAAAGCGATTTAATGAGGTCAGCTTCTATATTTTTAGTAATAAAAACCATGCGTGTGTCATGATCATCGGTAGGCCATACGTCTAGAGTGACAGGGGGATGAAAAATGTGTTGCACCCCCTGTATTACTACCGGCTTGCCATCAATATTCATAATACCTTTAACACGTAACATATCAGGGCCACGCAGATTGGTTAACAATTCTAGAGCTGCTGAGGCAGCTTCCCAGGTAAATGGATTCTGAAAGCGCAATGAAACTGTCTTAATACCCTGATGATGACGTTTAGCAAAGTCTCCTAAATAGCTTTCATTTGTAAGCTCTTGACTCTCGAGCAAAGAACCCAAAAAGCCTATAGTTTTTGCTGCTGACTTAGAAGACGCCAAGCCTAAATTGATCAAACGTTTAGGCTCAATTTCACCATTGACCACAAAAAGCATTGGTGCTTGAGGATTCAGCCCGCGCACAGCAAGCTCTAAAGCCTCCTTGGTAGCGCTATCTAAGAGATCACTTTTGGTAATCAGAATAAGATCAGCAACGGCAATTTGTTTGCAGGTTTCCATCTGCTGCTCAATCTGTAGCAGCCCGTTATAACCATCAACTAAAGTCACTAGTCCATCTAAACGAAATTGTGCTTCAAATAAAGCATCGCTTAATAAAGTCTGCAATATTGGCGCAGGATCAGCCAGACCGGTAGTCTCAATAATGATGCGATCAAACTCTGGAATTTCACCAACCATCCGTTTGGAAAATAATTCACGCATCGTTTCTTGCATATCAGTGCGGACCGAACAACAGATGCAACCGTTAGATAGCAAGGAAATATTTTCGGAGGACATGGTCACCAAATCATTGTCGATGCCAATCTCGCCTAGCTCATTGATGACCACCGCAACCCGATTCATATCAGGATGCTTGATTAATTTAGAGACTAAGGTTGTTTTACCTGCACCCAAAAAACCGGTAATGATTGTTACCGGAATCTTGGAAGCGAGTACGTCTCTTTGAAAAGTCACTGGCGCTGCTTAAATGTTCATTTCTAGAATATATAAGCCGCCGCCAAAGCGGTCCGTGGTGTAAACCAAATTACGATCATCAACAAACACTTCATTGAGCTGAATTGCACCAGCGGGACAGAGTCTTGGTGCACCAGGAACGTAATAAGCAATCTCTTCTACCCGATATGGATTGCTGGTATCAAAGACCCTTACACCGCCGTTAAAGAAGGTGCCAATAATAATCGTGTCCGATTGGAAAGACAGTGGGCTTGGATAGTTTTCGTGCAAGTTATGCGCCCCGAAACGTCCGCCGCGCTTACCAAAAGCTTCAATTGAAGGCATTGGGAAAGTGCCAATAGGAATTGGATTGCTTTCGTCCCGAGCGTCAATCATCCAAATGAGCTTAGGCCAGTCAGCGCCATCATCTTTAACGCACTCATCACTCACAACCCAGAGTCCACGATCAAACAATGGCAACACAGTGTGAATAAAGCCATTCAATGGTGGCGAGTGATTCCATTTAGAAACTACTTTGATATTGCTCTTATCAGAGATATCTAATACAAATGCGCCGCCATCAATATATCCAACGTAAGCCCGATCAGGATTACTAGGGAATACGTTCGTGTTGTGAGCTCTAAAGCCGGTATCAAAAATACCAGGCAAACGCTTTGGCTCAGGCTCTGCGTCTCCAACACGAGTACCTGGATACCACCATCTTCCTGCTTCGACAGGCTTGGTAGGATCAGAAACATCGATGATGCGATAACACTGATCATCTTTTGGGTTCTTAGGCTGGAAATCGCTAGCACCTGAAGACATATGAACATATTTGCCATCGACAAACCACACTGCATGAACGCCGCGCGAGTAAGGCCCGGAACAATCAAAGTGAGAGAGCAGCTTTGGCTGCTCAGGAACGGTGATATCAAAGATATCAAAACCAACATCCTTATCACCCAACACCTTACTCTGATAAGCAACCACCATCAGATTGCCACAAACATCAAGCGAGTTTGAGCGCAACTGCGTACTTTGCAAATCGGTTTGCAAAATCATTTTGGGATTTTTGGGATCTGTTACATCGACTACAGTAAAGTTTTTAGGTCCTGACTCATGCGCAAGCCATAGAATGCGCCGTCCATCAGCAGTTTTTTGCATGCCAATGCCCTCGCCCATACCTCCAAAACCCCCCAGCTCATGATGAGCTAAAAGAGTCATGTTGCGAGATAGAGTTTGGTCGGGACGTGAGTTTTGGGTTGGGGTGTTCAGCATATCAATAACCTATTAAAGAATAAAGTGAAAGGGTTGGTGGATTTAAAAACGATTATTCGCCTTTGATTTTTGCATCACGAATTAATTTTGAATAGCGTGCGTTCTCGCTAACTAAAAATGCCTTGAATTCCTCAGGTGAAGTATTTTGCGCGTCGAATCCCAAATCTGCAAAACGCTTAATTAAATCGGGATTACTGAGAGCCTTGCGAATATCCGCCTGCAACTGCGTGACCAAAGCAGGCGATGCACCTGCTGGCATATAGACGCCCCAAGAGTTCACGGCAATAAACATAGGTAAGCCACTTTCGACAAATGTCGGCACATCTGGCATGGAACCAAAGCGCTTAGGAGTCGTGACCGCTAAGGGGCGTAGCTTGCCAGATTTGATAAACGGAATCACTGGAGCAGCATCGGTAAATTGAAATTGAATTTGATCTGCAGCCAAATCATTAATGGCTGATATGCCGCCTTTATAAGGTACGTGCACTGTTTTAATATTGGCATAGCTATTAAACATTTCGGCACCAAGATGAGCCGCAGTACCAACCCCGCCACTTCCATAATTAATGCTATTGGGTTTAGCCTTAGCGGCATTGATCAAGTCTTGTACTGTTTTATAGGGAGAATTAGCGTTGACCATCAAAATACTTGGACCAGTAGCAACCAAGGAGAGTGGTGTGAAGTCCTTCTCCATATCGTAGGGCACTTTGGAGAGTAATGGCGTAACAATCGTCGAACCTTGCGCACCAAATAGCAGAGTGTAGCCATCTGGTGCCTGACTGGCTGCATAAGTCATACCAATCAAACCTGCAGCGCCAGCACGATTTTCAACGACCACACTTTGCTTCCAGAGATCACCAAGTTTTTGACCCAGGATTCTAGCCATTAAATCAGAGCTACCACCTGGAGGGTTAGTCACTAAAATTTTTACTGGCTTACTTGGAAAGGTATCCGCCAAGATTGGGCCCGAAAGCCACAGACAAAACAAAAGGACTACCGTTCGCAATGATCGATTCAAATGACTGTCTCCGTGATTGATTTTTTCCGCTGATGCGGTCTTTTGAAAACAATAGTTTAAGACTGGCTTTAGGTCAAGACCCTATACTCATTATTGGCAATTAAACGCTTGATTTATATAGGATATATTGATTTATAAAGATGCGCCAAAAGATGATTTTCTGCACAGTTTAAAAATGGTGAATCAGTGAACTTATACGAATAAGAAAGAATTCTGATGATGCATTGAACTAGATCTCTATGCATCATTTGGATTAAGTACTAATATTGAAATCCATGCGAAGTAAATGAGCGAAGACAAGTAGCAACATCACAATAAATAAGAGACATCATGAGAATTTTGATCTACGGTTCTGGAGCTATTGGTAGCAATCTAGGTGGTTTACTCACCCAGTCGGGAGAGGATGTCACCTTACTCGCTCGCGGCGCCCAATTAGAAGCATTAAGCAAAAATGGATTGATCATTGAGTTGGCTGGACAGCCACCTCAAACCATTCCAGTCAATGCACTTCCTGCCAATGAAATCAAAGGTCAATTTGACATCATCTTCATTACCTTGAAATCCATGCAAATTGAAGCTGCTGCCGAAGACATCATGGCACGACTCACTCCCGATGGCGCATTAGTCATGGTTCAAAATGGTTTGCCTTGGTGGTACTTTGATGGCATCTCCTCACAGCATGCAGGTCGTACCCTCCCCTGCCTCGATCGCTCTGGAAAACTAAAGAAGCTGATTCCTTTGGAGCGCATTGTCGGTGCGGTGATCTATAAGCCTGTCATCCAGGTGGCGCCGGGTCGAATTTTAATCAGCGATGTCGTTTTACCAAAACTCATCATTGGTGAAGTGAACAATGTAGTGACGCCACGGATTGAAAAAATTGTAGCCATGGTAGATAAGGCCGGCTTGCCTACATTGGCATCTTCCGATATTCGCCTCGATAAATGGCGCAAGCTGATGATTAACCTGATCTGGAATCCACTTTGCGCCATTACCCAATCAGCTCCTGGATATATTGTGAACAGCCCCTTTGCGGTCGAGATGGTGCGCAACTTGATTAGCGAAGGTAATGCAGTATTGGCTAGTCTGGGCGTAGATGTCAAAGTAGATCCGGATAAAGAGTTGGAACGTGTGAAAACCAACTTGACCCAGCAGCCATCAATGCTTCAGGATGTCCGCGCTGGTCGCTCCATTGAATGCGATGCGATTGTGAACTCGGTCATTGAGATCGCTGAAATTACAGGCGTTCAGGTCCCAACCTTAAGGGTAGTAGCGGGTATCTTAGAGGTGATTAATCAAACGCTAGTGCGAGAGCAAAAAGCGATTGGCCCAATTGATAAACAGTAGGAGAAAACATATGTATCAGCTACGCCAGCTTTTGGTAATAGCAGCCGCCTTAGTGGCAATCCAGTCCAACGCTCTAGCACAAGGGGCCAATAACTACCCCTCTAGACCGATTACAGTGATTGTGCCAATGTCTCCTGGTGGGACTGCAGATTTACTAGGGCGCAACTTAGCACCACTGCTTACAGAAAAACTGGGGCAAAGTGTGGTGATTGATAATCGCGTTGGAGCTAATGGAGCCATTGGTGAAGAAATCTTTTCAAGGGCCAAGCCTGATGGCTACACCTTGATGCTGGAGTCAACTTCAATTGCCACCAATCCTTGGATGAGCACTTTGAGTTATGACCCCAGAAAAGCATTTACTCCCTCGATCCTGATTGCAGCAGTTCCATTGGTATTGGTCGTCAACAACAATGTGAATGCTCAGAGTGCAAAAGAATTTATCGCCTTGGCTAAAGCAAGTCCAGGTCAACTAAATTACGCCTCCTGGGGAAATGGCAGCATTGGTCAATTTGTCGGAGAAATTTTTAAGAGCTCTACTAAAACAAACATTACGCATGTGCCTTATAAGTCTACGGCCCAGGCTTTAAGCGATACGCTTGCAGGCCAGGTTGATGCAATGTTTCCGACCCTCCCCTTGGTATTGCAGCAATTGGGTG
>CALQED020000050.1 GCA_943329505.2 Polynucleobacter meluiroseus
CGCACCTTCACGACATCTTGAATCTGAATATCTGCGGCCAAGATTTTGATGGGGGGATAGCCTTCTTGCAATTCATATTCAATCTTTGCGCCCACCTGACGCAGACCATCAACCAAATCACGGATTGGCCTTTCGTGCATGCGAGCAACCCCGGATAAACGATAGTGACCACCCTGCATTGCCAGGGCTGCAGTTAATGGGCGTATTGCAGTGCCTGCATTACCCATAAAAAGATCGGCATCACGTACTGGGAACTTCCCCTTGCACCCTTGAACCACGCAAACTTTGTCTGCTTTATCGATTACAGAAAGGCCTAACTGACGCAGAGCATTGCGCATCACCTGCGTATCATCGGCGTCCAATAGATTCGTGAGGGTTGTTGTGCCCGAGGATAGTGCTGCTAAAAGTAAAGCGCGATTCGAAATACTTTTAGAGCCTGGCAGCACAATCGAGCCTTGTGCTTGCTTGAATGGGCCAATACTAATGTTTGGCAAACCGCTCATTCAATCGCATCCAAATCTTGACGCGCTTTACTCGCCTTATTAAATAATTTTTCAAGACCAGCACCATCATTCTTGGCAATCAATTGATGCATGTGGTTCACGATCAATAAATATTGATCAAGCTCTTTCAGAATGGCAGTACGGTTACCCAAGCAAATGTCGCGCCACATTTCTGGACTGGAGGCGGCAATGCGCGTGAAGTCTTTAAATCCTGCACCAACATGCCCCAGCTTTTGATCCGCATCTTCAGAATTCACTACACTCGCCATCAATGCAAAAGACAGAATATGGGGTAAATGGGATACGGCAGCATAAATCGCATCGTGTTGGACGCTACCAATCTTTCTGACTTTAGAACCAACTGACTCCCAGAAGCCTACGATCAAGGCAATATCTTCTGGAGAGTTTTCTTGCAAAGGACAAACAATAGTTTGCTTCCCTTGAAATAAACCCACTTTAGCGGCACTGGCACCATGTTGAGCGCCACCCGCAATGGGATGTGCTGGCACAAATTGACAAACTTTTTTACCCAATACTTCTTTGGCGGCCAAAATCACATCGCCCTTGGTGCTACCAGCATCGGTAATCATAGTGCGTGGCTCAAGCTGAGGCTCCATCACTTCAAACGCTGCGCGCATTTGTGCTACAGGCATACACAGGACAATCACATCGGACTGCTGAGCTGCCTGCACCAAATCCACAACGCCATCGATCGCACCTATCTTGAGTGCTTGATCTAGATTTTCTTTGCTACGACCCACACCCAAAACTTTGCTTACTACACCAGCTTGCTTAAGTGCCAATCCTAGAGATGCGCCAATTAAACCAACACCAACAATAGTGACAGTACCGTAGTTACTTGCAGGATGAATGATGGTCATAGAAATTCTACTTTTGGGCCAAGATGACTTTTAAGGCATCCAGAAATGCGGCATTCTCTTCGGGCAAACCAATGGAGATCCTGAGCCATTGTGGCAAGCCATAGTTGCCCACTGGACGCACAATGATGCCGCGTTTCAGTAAAGCTAAGTTAATCCGCGCACCCGCCTGATCATCATCGCCAACCCTCACCAACACAAAGTTTCCAGCAGAAGGTAAATACTCAAGGCCCAATTGATCAAATGCTTTCGTCAATTGTTGATAACCAGCGCAATTAAGCTCAAAACCTTGCTGTAAAAATGCTTTGTCCTGAAACGCTGCAATCGCTGCAGCCTGTGCAAGGCTATTAACGTTAAACGGTTGGCGAATCCGATTGAGTAAATCCGTCAAATGGGCTTGCGCAACACTGTAACCAATCCGCAAGCCAGCAAGACCATATGCCTTCGAGAAACTCCGCGACAAAATCATATTGGGGAAACGCTTCACCCAAGCGATCGCATCGTAACGTTGTTCTGGCATTAAGTATTCGTTATAAGCTTCATCCAATACAACCACTACATGTGATGGAACCGCGACTAAAAACGCTTCAATCTCTTTTGCTGGGAGATAGCTGCCAGTAGGATTATTGGGATTGGCTACAAATACTAACTTGGCTTTATCGCCAGCAGCTTTCACTGCAGCCAATATTGCCGGTAGATCGTGACCATACTGTGCATTTGCAGATACCTCAACCGCATGAGCACCAATCGCCTGCGTCGCAAGTGGGTAAACAGCAAAAGCATGTTCAGAAAAAATGATGGTGTCACCGGCCTGCGCAACTGAACGTGCAGCCAACTCCAAAATGTCATTACTGCCATTACCCAAGGTAATCCAATCGCTTGGCACGCCTAAACTAGCCGATAGCACATTCTTTAATTCAAAACCATTTGAGTCCGGATAACGACCTAGATCACTTGCAGCCTTGAGCATTGCTTCTTGGGCTGACTTAGGCATCCCCAATGGATTCTCATTAGAGGCCAATTTAACAATCTTGTTTTCATCCAAACCGTATTCACGTGCAACTTCACTGATGGGGCGACCACCAACGTAAGGAGCAATGGCATGGATATGTTTTAGACCAATCTTAGAAGTCATTTGGTTTTACCAATGTATTTACTGATTTTGAAATTATGCAGAGTGCGGGTAGGAGCCAAGGTTCTTATAAAAAGCCGCAATTCCCTTAAGCTCTTCTAAAGCATTCACAACCTTCGCATCATCAGCATGACCAGCGATATCGATATAGAAGTGATACTCCCAAGTACCTTTGCGAGCAGGTCGTGACTCAAAACGATTCATCGACACACCATGTTTTGCTAGAGGAGCTAGCAAACGATGTACCGCACCAGGTTGGTTATCAACAGAAAGTACTAAAGAAGTTTGGTCTTTACCAGTTGACTGACAAGCATAGTTCCCTACCACTACAAACCGCGTACGGTTATGAGGATCATCTTGCATCTGCATAGCTACTGCATGTAGCCCATAGGCTTCTTGCGCAGGATCACCAGCAATTGCAGCCAAAGTCGGATCGTTTGCTGCCAAGCGAGCTGCTTCTGCATTGCTACTGACGGCCTCACGTTTGAGTTGCGGCGCATGCACACTTAACCATTGTTGGCACTGAGCTAAGGCTTGGGCATGGGCACAAACCGCCGTAACACCATCCAAATTACCGCTCTTCGTCAAGAGATGATGATGAATTGGCAATACTACTTCGCCACTAATACGCATCGAAGATTCTAATAACAAATCTAGCGTACGTGAGATCGCACCTTCGCTAGAATTCTCTACTGGAACGACGCCAAATTGTGCGGCGCCCTTTTCTACTGCTTTGAAGACGTCATCCAAGCTAGCACAAGGCAAACCAGCAATCGAGTGACCAAAGTAGGTTTGCGCAGCTTGCTCTGAAAAGGTCCCTACTGGCCCAAGGTAAGCAATGGTTTGCCGCGCCTCTAAGGCTCTGCATGCTGACATCACTTCACGCCAAATCGCAGCAATGCCATCCGGAAGTAAAGGACCCTGATTGATTTCTTGTAAACGAGCGATTACCTGACGTTCACGCTCCGGGCGAAAGACTGGTGATGCAAAACCACCTTTGACATGACCAACCTCTTGCGCTGCTTTTGCACGCTGAGATAGTAAATCTAAAATCTGCGCATCGAGAGAGTCGATTTTTTCTCGTAGAGGAGCTAAACGCTGTTCTTCAGTACTCATTAAGCCCGCCTTTCAAAGTCGCGCATAAATTCAACTAAGGCTTTTACACCTTCAATGGGCATTGCGTTGTAAATACTAGCGCGCATACCGCCGGCAGCCTTGTGACCGCGTAAGGCAACTAAACCAGCGGCATTAGACTGCGCCAAAAACGCTGCATTGAGGTTCTCATCTTTTAGGAAGAAAGTCACGTTCATCCGTGAACGATATGCTTTTGTGACGCGATTTTCATACAGACTACTTTGATCAATGAAGTTGTAGAGCAAATCCGCTTTTTCCTGATTGCGCTGTGCGATTGCTTTCACACCACCCTGTTTCAATAACCACTTAAAACCCAAGCCAGCCATATAAATCGAAAAAGTAGGCGGCGTATTGATCATGGACTGGGTATTGGTTTGTACAGACCAATCCCAAATCGTTGGTGTGATACCCATACTGTGCCCAATTAAATCTTTACGCACAATCACAATCGTTACACCGGAAGGGCCAATATTCTTTTGCGCGCCACCAAACCATACAGCGCACTTAGTGACGTCAATTTCTTTCGAAAGAATATTGCTCGAGATATCAGCAACCAGAGGAATATTTCCAACGTCTGGTACATCGGGGAACTCAACGCCACCAATCGTCTCATTGGCACAGTAGAGAACGTAAGCAGCATCATTCGATAAATTCCAAGTGCTTCTGGGGGGGATCGTATTGAACTTTTCAGCGGCAGATGATGCGGCTAAATTTGCTATTCCATACTTCTGAGCTTCTTTATAGGATTTTTCTGACCAGATGCCAGTAACAATGTAATCGGCCTTCGGACCATTCTTGGCAAGCGGCATTAAATTCATTGGGATTGCTGCGTTCTGACCAAGGCCGCCACCCTGTAAAAGCAAGATCTCGTAAGAGTCTGGAATATTCATCAAGGCACGCAAATCTCGCAGCACCTCTTCATACACTTCCATAAACTCTTTACTGCGATGACTAATTTCCATCACACTAGTTCCGAGTCCACGCCAATTGAGCATTTCATTAGCAGCCTGCTTCAACACCTCTTCTGGCAAAGTAGCGGGCCCCGCAGCGAAGTTGAAGATGCGGCGGTCAAAAGTCATAGCGTAACTAGTCTTGGGATGACGCCTTAAGCGTCACCTGGTACATCAGAATTGGAATCAGCCGCCGGATCTGCAGACACATCACCTTCTTCAACATCATCTGCATCATCATCTGAATCGCTTTCAGCAATCCGTTGCAAACCAGACAAACGAGTGCCCTCATCAACGTTGATCAAAGTCACACCTTGAGTAGCACGGCCCATTTCACGAATCTCAGAAACACGCGTACGAACCAAGACACCACCAGTGGTAATCAACATAATTTGATCTTCAGGCGATACCAAGGCTGCAGCTACCACTTTTCCGTTACGCTCAGTTGTCTGAATCGCAATCATGCCCTTAGTGCCTCGACCATGACGGGTGTATTCGGTAATCGGAGTACGTTTGCCATAACCATTCTCAGTCGCTGTCAAGACGCTACTCGGAATCGCAATGCCATTCGGCTCAACGACTGCAGCTTCTGCGCCTTCTGCAGCCTCTGCAGGAGCAACCAGCATTGCAATCACTTGATGGCCTTCGCCTAAGTTCATGCCACGTACACCGCGCGCTGTCCGACCCATTGGGCGCACATCATTTTCATCAAAGCGAACTGCTTTGCCAGCATCAGAGAACAACATCACATCATGTTTGCCATCAGTGATTGCTGCGCCAACTAAGAAGTCATTTTCATTTAAATCAACTGCAATAATGCCGGCCTTACGAGGATTAGAGAAGTCAGACAAGCGTGTCTTCTTCACTGTGCCCAAACTCGTTGCCATAAAGACATATTGATCATCTTGATAACCCTTAATCGGGAGAATCACAGTAATCTTTTCGCCCTCAATTAATGGGAACATGTTCACAATCGGTTTACCGCGAGAAGTGCGGCTGCCTTGTGGCACTTCCCACACTTTGAGCCAGTACATACGGCCACGATCAGAGAAACACAAAATCGTATCGTGCGTATTCGCTACGAATAAGGTATCAATCCAGTCTTCGTCTTTAGTAGCGGCTGCTTGCTTGCCACGACCACCGCGTTTTTGTGCGCGGTACTCGCTGAGAGGCTGGCTCTTCATGTAACCCGTGTGAGAAAGCGTGACAACCATATCTAGTGGGGTGATTAAATCTTCCGTGAAGAGTTCAGTGGCGTTCATTTCAATAAATGAACGACGACCGCTGTCACCACCAGCTTTGCCAAACTCTGCTTGCACTTCTTTGAGTTCGCTTTCAATCACTTGCGTCACGCGCTCAGGCTTTGCTAACAAATCTAGTAAATCAGAAATTTCTGACATTACTTCTTTGTACTCATTCACAATCTTGTCTTGCTCAAGGCCAGTCAAGCGTTGTAAACGCATTTGCAAAATTTCTTGCGCTTGACTATCAGAGAGACGATACAAACCTGTCGTTTGCATGCCGTACTCAGGTAACAAGCCTTCTGGACGATAGGCGTTACGGCCGCCTGGCGTATCAGTCTCAGCACGCGCCAACATCTCACGCACCATCGATGAATCCCAAGCTTTACCCATCAACTCTTGTTTTGCAATGACCGGATTGGCTGCCGCTTTAATAATCGCAATGAACTCATCGATATTAGCCAAGGCAACCGCTAGACCTTCTAAGACATGGCCACGCTCACGTGCTTTACGCAATTCAAAAATAGTGCGACGGGTAACAACTTCACGACGATGCTGTAAGAAGTACTCCAGCATTTGCTTTAGATTCAACAGACGTGGTTGGTTATCCACCAATGCCACCATGTTCATGCCAAAGTTATCTTGAAGCTGGGTACTCTTATATAAATTATTGAGAACCACTTCAGGCACTTCACCGCGCTTGAGTTCAATCACCACGCGCATACCGGATTTATCTGATTCATCACGCAAATCAGAAATGCCTTCCACTTTTTTCTCATTTACCAACTCGGCAATGCGCTCGAGTAGGTTCTTTTTATTTACCTGATAGGGCAACTCATCAACGATGATGGATTGACGTGAGCCCTTATCGAGGTCTTCGAAGTGAGTCTTTGCTCTCATGACTACGCGCCCACGACCGGTGCGATAGCCCTCACGCACCCCTTGGACACCGTAAATGATGCCGGCTGTCGGGAAATCTGGAGCTGGAATAATCTCAATCAGCTCATCAATGGAGCATTCTGGGTTGTGTAAGACGTGTAAACAGGCTGAAATCACCTCATCAAGGTTATGAGGGGGGATATTGGTAGCCATACCCACCGCAATGCCTGAGCTGCCGTTAATGAGCAAATTAGGGACTTTTGCAGGAAGAATCAGCGGTTCCTTCTCGCTACCATCGTAATTTGGCCCAAAATCGACGGTTTCCTTGTCTAAATCAGCCAAAAGCTCATGGGCGATCTTGCGCAAACGGATCTCGGTATAGCGCATCGCAGCCGCATTATCACCGTCTACAGAGCCAAAGTTACCCTGTCCGTCAACCAGCATATAGCGCAGGGAGAAATCCTGGGCCATACGAACGATCGTGTCATACACCGCAGAATCGCCGTGTGGATGGTATTTACCGATTACATCGCCAACTATACGGGCAGATTTTTTGTAAGCTCGGTTCCAATCGTTGTTTAATTCATACATTGCGAATAAGACCCGGCGGTGAACCGGTTTGAGGCCATCACGCACGTCTGGCAGGGCTCTGCCGACGATGACGCTCATTGCGTAGTCCAAATAGGACCGCCGCATTTCGTCTTCGAGGGATATTGGTAGTGTTTCTTTAGCGGCTTGTTCCATCTATAAATAATATCATTTTGATGACAGGTGGCC
>CALQED020000051.1 GCA_943329505.2 Polynucleobacter meluiroseus
GGTTAATTGCTTACCTTTAATCGGGTTCACAACCAAGTCATTGTCACGACTGTGGATACCAATGACCATGCCTTCATATACAGGATCACCATGTTTTACAAACATCCGACCACGATCTTGTAATTTCCAAATCGCATAGGCTACGGCTTCACCATCGTCTTGGCTAATCAATACGCCATTATGACGTTCGCCCAAAATGCCATCTTTAGCAGGGGCATAAGAGTCAAAGGTGTGGCTCATTAAGCCATTGCCCCGAGTCATGGTCATAAAGTCGCCTTGGAAACCAATCAATCCACGTGCTGGGATACGGTATTCCAAACGAGTGCGGCCTTTTCCATCACTCACCATATCTTGCAATTCACCTTTGCGCTTGCCCAAGTCTTCCATCACAGCGCCTTGGGTAGAGTCTTCAACGTCAACCGTTAAGTTTTCGTACGGCTCCATCTTGACGCCATCTTCTTCGTGGAAGACCACGCGTGGACGGGATACTGCCAGCTCATAACCTTCGCGACGCATTGTCTCTACTAAGATGGTGAGATGCAATTCACCACGACCTGAAACCTCAAACACTGTATCGTCATCGGTTTCTTTAACGCGCAGCGCCATATTGGATTTCAATTCACGATCTAAGCGCTCACGAATCTGGCGACTTGTCACAAACTTACCTTCTCGACCTGCAAATGGGCTCGTGTTCACCATGAAGTTCATGGTTAAAGTAGGCTCATCAATCTTGAGCATAGGTAATGCATCTGGCTTATCGACTGCACAAACCGTTGTGCCGATCGCCAACTCTTCAATACCGTTAATCAGGGCGATATCACCCGCAATTGCCTCGTCAACCACTTCGCGCTCAAGGCCTTTGAATTTCAAAACCTGATTGATGCGGCCTTTAAATGGCACACCATCTGGACCATTTAAACAAATGACTTCCATGCCGGATTTAACGCGTCCACGGTTGACACGCCCAACACCAATCTTTCCAACATAACTGTTGTAGTCAATAGAAGAAATCTGAAACTGCAAAGGACCATCTGGATCATCATCACGGACAGGGACATGCTCCAATACTGCATCAAACAGAGGTCGCATATCACCCTCGCGTACCTCTTCTGTCAAACCCGCATAACCATTTAAGCCTGAGGCATAGATGATGGGGAAATCTAACTGCTCTTCAGTAGCACCTAATTTGTCAAACAACTCAAAGGTTGCATTGATCACATAATCGCAACGAGCACCTGGGCGATCCACTTTGTTAATCACAACAATTGGTTTCAAACCTAAAGCCAAGGCTTTCTTGGTTACGAAACGGGTTTGTGGCATTGGTCCCTCTACTGCATCAACCAAGAGTAAAACACCGTCAACCATGGAGAGCACACGCTCTACTTCGCCGCCGAAGTCGGCATGTCCTGGGGTATCAACAATATTGATGTGGGTACCGTCATACTCAACCGCACAGTTCTTGGACAAAATGGTAATGCCACGTTCTTTTTCCAAATCATTTGAGTCCATGACCCGTTCGGTCATTTTTTCATTGGAGCGGAATGTGCCAGATTGGCGTAAGAGTTGGTCAACCAGAGTGGTTTTACCGTGGTCAACGTGGGCGATGATGGCAATGTTACGAAGTGCGCGTTTAGTCATGTGAAGCTTCTAAAGTTAAAGATAAGTAAAAGGGTTGTAATGAATGTGATTAATGTGCCTGCGAAATCAAACGTTTGGGATGCAACACCCCAGAGCGCCAATCGGCAGTACCAATAAAGTTATGGGGTGCAGCAGTAGCACGATAAATCCGTACCAAGGCTTCAATCGAAGGTAAATTTAATGGTACGCGTTGGCCCATTTCTAAACGCTTGGCTTGCTGCTCATCTACCGTCAAGTGCGGCAAAGTCTGTAATAGCGCATCTACCGGAAGGATATAACTGGAGCTATCTTGTAAGCCAGCTTGAATAGATTCAATCGTAAATGACTGCTCCAAACTTAAGTGCCCCACTTCCGTTCTGCGTAGACCCACCAAATGAGCGCCGCAGCCAAGAGCATTACCTAAATCCTCAGCTAGCACGCGAATATAAGTCCCTTTACTACAAGAAACCTCTAAAGTCGCTTCGGGCCATTGAATATGGGTCCAACGAATCTTGTGAATCGTAATCTCACGTGGAGCGCGCTCTAATTCAACACCGGCACGGGCGTATTCATATAAAGGCTTGCCATCCCGCTTCAATGCTGAATACATCGGAGGGATTTGGGTAATGGGGCCAGTAAATTTTGGTAGCAATACGTCTAAGGCTTGTTGCATTACCATTGCGTTTTCAAAAGTAGGTAATGGCAATTCTTCAATCGTGAGACCTTCAGCATCGCCCGTATCGGTACGAGAGCCAAACTTCACTTGTGCCACATAAGTCTTGTCTGCTTCGAGTAAGTCTTGTGAATATTTAGTGGCTTCACCTAAACAGATAGGCAATAAACCGGTTGCCATCGGATCTAAGGTCCCTGTATGCCCAGCTTTTTCAGCATTGAATGCGCGTTTAACAGCAGTTACCGCACCCTGAGAACTCATTCCCGCAGGTTTATCCAGCAACACGACGCCGTCGATACGCGTAGACATATTATTTATTCTCGCCTGATGGATCGCTCTCTAGAGCTTGATCGATCAATCGAGACATCTCTATGCCATGTTCTACAGAACTGTCATAGTGAAAGTGCAAAGTGGGAACGGTATGAATATGTAAACGCTTAAAGAGTAAGGAATGTAAATACCCTGCTTTTTCCTGTAAAGCCTTGAGCGCATGCTCTGGTTCTGCACCCAATACCGTGAAGAACACCTTGGCATGCGCCAAGTCTGGTGAGAGCTCGATACTCTGTAAAGTAATCAAACCCAAACTGGAGCTACGCAACTCGCGAGGAATCAGCTCGGCCAGGTCTCGCTGAATTTGATCGGCAAGACGCTGGTTACGATGTGGGCTAGTTTTATGCATACTAAAAAATAGATCGTACTTAGAGTGAACGGGCTACTTCAGTGACTTCGAACACTTCTAATTGATCGCCTTCTTTAATATCGTTGTAGCCTTTTAATGACAAGCCACATTCAACACCGGCACGAACTTCTTTGGCATCATCTTTAAAGCGCTTGAGTGAATCCAACTCACCAGACCAGACAACCACGTTGTCACGCAAGAGTCGAACACTTGAAGTACGTTTAACGATTCCGTCAACCACCAAGCAACCCGCAATTGCGCCAACTTTAGATACCAAGAAGACTTGACGGATTTCAACTAAACCAGTGATTTCTTCTTTCTTATCTGGCGTCAACATACCACTCAGAGCCAATTTCACTTCATCCACTGCGTCATAAATAATGTTGTGATAACGAATATCAACACCATTGTTCTCAGCCAACTTCCGTGCTGCTGCATCGGCACGGGAGTTAAAGCCAATAATGACTGCTTTAGAAGCAACTGCTAAGTTCACGTCTGTTTCAGTAATCCCACCAACCGCTGCATGGACAATTTGTACCTTGACTTCTGGAGTAGAGAGCTTCATTAAAGACTGTGACAAAGCTTCTTGTGAACCCTGAACGTCTGCTTTGATGATCAATGGCAATAGCTTAGCCTCAATCGCACCCTCTTCCATGTTTTCCATCATGGTTTCCAGTTTGAATGCTTGCTGTTTAGCTAACTTCACATCACGGAACTTACCTTGACGGAAGAGCGCGATCTCACGTGCTTTGCGCTCATCAGCAACCACTTGTACTGACTCACCAGCAGCAGGAACTTCTGCCAAACCTTGAATCTCCACCGGAATGGATGGGCCAGCTTCAGTACAAGCCTTGCCATTCTCATCAAGCATGGAGCGAACGCGACCAAAAGTTGAGCCTGCTAACAACATATCGCCCCGCTTGAGGGTTCCAGATTGAACCAAGATCGTTGCAACCGGACCCTTACCTTTATCAAGGCGGGCTTCAATCACGAGACCTTGTGCAGGAGCATCCTTAGCTGCTTTAAGTTCTAGGATTTCTGCTTGCAAGAGAACGTTCTCTAATAAAGCATCAATCCCTTCACCCGTTTTTGCAGATACCGGAATAAATGGCACATCACCACCGTACTCTTCAGGAACCACTTGCTCAGCTACCAACTCAGTCTTCACACGATCTGGATTAGCTTCTGGTTTATCAATTTTGTTAATGGCAACAACCAAAGGTACGCCACCAGCAACCGCGTGGTGAATCGCTTCTTTTGTTTGTGGCATCACGCCATCATCTGCTGCGACTACCAAGATCACGATGTCTGTTGCCTTAGCACCACGAGCACGCATAGCGGTAAACGCTTCGTGACCTGGGGTATCTAAGAAAGTAATCATGCCGCGTGGAGTTTCCACATGGTATGCGCCAATGTGCTGAGTAATACCACCAGCTTCACCAGTAGCCACCTTAGCAGCACGAATTTTATCGAGCAAGGAAGTTTTACCATGGTCAACGTGACCCATGACGGTGACAACTGGAGGTCGAGGCAATAATTCTGCATCGTGGCTATCTGGAGTCAGCTCTAAATCTGGATCATCTAACTTTGCAGCAAAGGCTTTATGACCCATCTCTTCAACAAGGATCATGGCTGTATCTTGATCAAGCACTTGGTTGATGGTGACCATCTGACCCATGCCCATCAATAACTTAATCACCTCTGCACTCTTTACCGCCATAGCATGCGCAAGCTCAGCAACCGTAATGGTTTCAGGTACATGCACATCACGTACTACTGGCTCGGTAGGAACCTGGAAATTGGTATCAACGTTTGCTTCAGCAATTTGACGTTGTTTCTTACGGCCGCCACCTGAACGCCAGCCACCTACACCACCAGATGAGTCACCGCGGGTCTTGAGGCCACCTGGTTTCTTAGCGCCTTCTTCTTGCCAAGTAGATGATGTCTCTGAAGACTTAATGGTTTTACCGCCCACTTTCGCTGGAGATTTTTTCTTATCCTCAGCACCTTCTACTTTAGCGGGTTTATGTAAAGTTCCTTTTTTAGCTTCATCAGCAGCAACTTCACTCGGAGCCTTGAGTACGCGAGCAGGAGCACTCATCATGTCACGAATCGCTAATGCTTCAGCTTCAGCAGCAGCGCGACGTACACGAATTTCTGCTAATTCTTTTTCTTTGCTTACTGCCAATTCTTTTGCAGCCTTATCGCTTTGGGCTTTTTTCTCAGCAGAAGCCTTATCGGCAGACTTGGCTTCTTGCTCAGCAGGAACTTGCACTTCTTTTTGGCGCGCATCTTCCGCGGCCTTCATCTCTGCCTCTTGACGAGCCAACAACTCAGCTTGGCGAGTTGCTTCAGCAGCACGTTTCTCTAATTCTTCTTCAGAAAGAATGGGCTTAGCTTCTGCAGGCGCCGCTTTTGCTGTATTAACTGGCGCCTCTTCAACTGCAGGAGCTTTATCACCAGCCTTCACTAGCACACGCTTTTTGCGCACCTCAACTTGAACGGTACGAGTACGTCCAGCGGAGTCTGCCTGACGAATCTCAGAGTTCTCACGCTTGATTAAGGTAATCTTTTTACGAGTACCAGCTTCAGTATTACCGTGTGCCTTTTGCAAATACTCGAGCAGAACCGTTTTGTCCTTTTCGGTAATGCTCTCATCCTCAGAACCCTTTTCGATTCCAGCCGACTTCAATTGCTCCAGGAGGTCAGCCGCGGTTCGTTTGAGTTCCTTAGCGAGTACTTTTACTGTTGTTGTTGCCATGTACTACTTCCTCTCATGAAGTAAACCAATGTTCGCGCGCTTTCATGATGAGCGTTTTCGCAGTTTCTTCGTCAATTTGTGTCGCCTCAACTAGCTCATCAACAGCCAATTCAGCAAGGTCGTCACGGGTATGCACTTGATTGTCAGCAAGCTTGGCAATCAATTCTGTGGTCATTCCTTCTAAGGAACGTAAGTCTTGTGACACCTCACCAACACGCTCTTCTTTTGCCAATTCCATGGTCAATAAAGAATCGCGAGCGCGAGTACGTAGCTCATTCACAGTATCTTCATCGAATGAATCGATCTCTAACATTTCAGACAATGGCACATAAGCCACCTCTTCCAATGTATTGAAACCTTCTTCAATCAAAATATCAGCTACTTCTTGGTCTACGTCTAATTTGTCCATGAACAACTGACGCACTGAAGAAGCTTCTTTTTCTGTTTTCTCTGCAGACTCTTCAGGTGTCATGATGTTGATCTGCCAACCAGTCAAATCACTAGCCAAACGTACGTTCTGTCCACTACGGCCAAGTGCGATTGCCAAGTTTTCTTCATCCACCACTACGTCCATTGCATGACGCTCTTCATCAACCACGATTGAAGATACTTGTGCTGGTGCCAGCGCACCAATCACAAACTGTGCCGGATCTTCAGACCACAAGACGATATCTACCGCCTCGCCAGCCACTTCGTTACGAACTGCAGTAACCCGGGTACCACGAACACCAACGCAGGTACCGATTGGATCGATGCGCTTGTCATAAGTAATCACAGCAATTTTTGCGCGGACACCAGGATCACGGGCTGCGCCTTTGATCTCTAGCAAGCCCTGCTCCATCTCTGGAACTTCGTTCTCGAACAACTTGATCAAAAAGTCTGGGCAAGTGCGAGAGAGTTCAATCTGCGGACCGCGTGCTTCACGATCAACTTTGAGAATATATGCTCGTACTCGATCACCAGAACGTAAATTCTCTTTTGGAATCATTTGATCACGACGTAACAATGCTTCAACGCGGCCAGATTCAATAATTAAGCCATTCTTATCAGCACGTTTAACGGTACCAGTCATGACTTTTTCGCCACGCTCAAGGTAGTCATTCAAAATTTGCTCACGCTCAGCATCACGAATGCGCTGCAAGATCACTTGCTTGGCAGCTTGTGCGCCGATACGGCCAAAGGCTAAAGATTCGATTTGCTCTTCGATATAGTCGCCCACTTCCATGTCAGCGATTTGCTCTTGAGCCTCAAATTGCAAAATCTCTTTATCAGGCTCTTGCAGACCAGCCTCATCGGGAACGACCAACCAACGACGGAAGGTTTCGTATTCACCAGACTCGCGGTCAATCGATACCCGAATATCCACGTCTTCGTTTGGATAACGCTTCTTTGTGGCCGATGCTAGCGCCATTTCGAGTGCCTCAAACACAATTGCTTGATCAACGTTCTTTTCACGCGCTAGGGCGTCTGCCAACATGAGAACTTCTCGGCTCATGACTTTCTTCCTTTGAAATCAATAACAGGGACCAACCGAGTCTTATCGATCTCGGCTAATGAAAACTCCAATTGAGACGGCTGACCATCAGCTGCCTCAAACACCAAACCAAATTTCGTATCAGGTGAATTCAATTCACCACTCAGCAAACCTTGCAATACACCACGAAAATTCTTACGAGCTCCTACAGCAACCCGCAACTTCATATCTACTTCCATTCCAGCGAAGCGCTCAAAATCAATTGCTGTTTTGACTGGGCGATCTAAA
>CALQED020000052.1 GCA_943329505.2 Polynucleobacter meluiroseus
CTAATCAGTGCTTGGTCAGCCATCAAGAGCGTATAGCCATCAGCCGAAGCTTTCGCTACTACATCCGTAGCGATGGTACTTCCGCCGCCACCACGATTTTCAACGACGACTTGCTTTCCTAAGATCTCGGTTAACTGCGGCGCTAGAGTACGAGCAACCCCATCAGTCAAACCCCCAGGGGCATAACCCACCATTAATCGAATCGACTTCTCTGGATAGCTTTGAGCACACACACAATTGATTGATCCCAGAAAAATCAAGGCGCTAGTGAACAATGCTTGAGACAAGAATCGATTCATGATGTTCCTTAAAAGTGTTTTTTAATTTCAGGATCAAACTTGCCATCAATTAAGACAAAAAGCATTTTGCAGGGCTTGCCCGAACGATTGCTCCAGGCATGATTTGTCCCCCGCTCTACTAAAAAGTCACCTTGCTTCATAAGGCATTCTTCTTTGTCTAGCACCAAGTAAATCTCTCCCTCTAACACCACTGCATAATCCACGGTTTCAGTCCGATGCATCAGAGGATGCGTCCCTGCTTGATAGGTCGAGGCTTTATTAGTGCCCATTGCCCCAAAAACATCTTTGGCATCACCCTGCGCTAATTTCTGCAGCCATTCTCCCTCAGGCCCAAATTCAATAATCCGAACAACCGTGCCATTTTTAGGTGGCTCTAATTGCAATGGGCGTGAGGTCGTGTCGGGCGCATTATCTACGGGTACTGGCATGGCGTCGGTATGCCATAAGTCAGTTAAATAAAATCCAACTCTTTTGGGATTGGTATGCACAGATGGGGCAGCACCATCGTGTGTAACGATGGCCTTACCCTCTGCGTCATGACCTGTAACAATCCGACGAACGTAGCCTTTTGGGTGTTCCATTAGGATTTCCTAAGTATTGTTTTTCTTGAGGCCAAGCATGGCGCGCGCTTCATTAGAAGTCGCTAATTCTCCACCCATGTCTTTTACAATGCGATGGGCACGCTCAACCAACTGAGCATTGCTCTCGCAAAGGACACCTTTTTCAAGGTAAATATTGTCTTCCATACCAACACGAATATGGCCGCCATATAACCACGCTTGGGCAACGATCGGAAACTCTGCACGACTAATACCAAAGGCTGCCCACTTGGCACCCTCAGGCAATTGATCGCGCATGTAAAGCAAAGTAGCAGGATCAGTATTTAAGCCATACTTCACACCCATTACAAAGGTATATAAACCTGGGC
Organism: Polynucleobacter meluiroseus; assembly: GCA_943329505.2. Taxonomy (GTDB): domain Bacteria; phylum Pseudomonadota; class Gammaproteobacteria; order Burkholderiales; family Burkholderiaceae; genus Polynucleobacter; species Polynucleobacter meluiroseus_E. The sequence goes on from CALQED020000052.1 coordinate 1,228, forward strand.
CTTCAAGTGTTCCGTCCTTGATTAAATCTTTTGCTAAATTCAAATCGCCGGTATCAAAAATCTCTAACTCAGGCATCACTCCAGCATCGCGGATCACCTTAGCCATCTTGCGCACATTACTCGGCGTGTTCATCACCACGTCAGGCCCAGAATTCATGGTATTTAAATCTAAGGAGCAAATGTCTGGTCTGAGTTTTGCGACATGCTCAACGCGCTTTAATGGATCACATAGGGTGGTACCAGGTGCAAACAATTTGGGATCTCCCTCGGTTGGTACAAACCTACCGCCAGGACCTGTTGTTAAATTGATAATGAGTTCTTTATTCTGCTTTTGTATTAGCTGGATTACCTCTGCATAATGATCAACTTCCATGGATGGCTTACCTGTATCCGGATGGCGGACATGGATATGCACTACTGCTGCACCTGCATCAGCAGCGCCCAAGCATGAATCTGCAATTTGCTTTGGCGTGATTGGAAGATAGGGAGTCATCTCTGGTTTTGTTAAATTACCTGTAACAGCACAAGTCAAAATTGTTTTGCTCATCGCGTTTCCTTTTGTTAAAGTGATTTGAAATTAGTTAGAAAAAAATAATGATTAAAAAAGTACGCCCACATACGAGCAATACAACCGCTACACGCTTGCTTGACATTGCAGAAGCTTTGTTTTCTGAGCATGGCTATGCCATCACTACGGTGCGCGATATTGCTACCCGCGCTAAGGTAAATCAAGCCTTGATTAGCTACCACTTTCAAAATAAAAAGGGCTTGTTTAACGCCGTATTTGAGAGACGCGCCAGCATTATTCTTGAAGAGCGTAATACGCTGCTGAGCGAAGCCAAAGTAAGAGCAAAAAATAAGCCCATTCCCTTGCGCGAATTGATCTACGCGTTTATTTACCCCCCTTTGCGTATGGCAAATGAGGATAAAGGCGGTAAAAGCTTTGTTAAGCTGCAAGCGCGACTTCACAATGAGCCTAAAAGTATTGAAAACGCATTGCGATCAAAGTTGTATGACAAAACTAGCCTACGCTTCATGGAAGAATTAAAACTAACACTTCCTAAATTAAGTGAAGAATCGATTTCCTGGCGATTAATTTTTGTCATGGGCTTATATTTATACGTTGCTTCCAATACTGGACGTATTGAAGTGATCTCAAAGGGTCGGTGCAAGGGTGGAAACCTGACGCAAGCTATTCCTGAAATTCTGGATTTTTGCGAGCAAGGTTTCCTAGCTCCGCCTACTCAACCTTAGCCCCAACCGCTTTCACGATTTGCGCCCAACGGTTGACTTCTTCCTTCATGTACTCGTTAGCCTGCTGAAGATTGCCGCTCATCACAACCAAGCCGGCCTTATCCATCTGTTCTCTTACTTCAGGCATCTGCAATACGGTATTTACTGCTTGATTCATCTTCAGAATAATATCGTTTGGCGTTTTGATCGGAGCCATCATTGCTGACCAGGTGTAATCCTTAATCTGTGGATAGCCGAGCTCAACTAAAGTAGGTACCTCAGGTAAATTTGGTGAGCGCTTATCACTTGAGATTGCCAAAATACGAACCTTACCCTGCTTTGAGAATTGGTACACGCCTGCAACCGCTGTGCAAGCAATCGGAGTCTCTCCACCTACGACCGCCATTGAAGCAGGACCAGCACCTTTATATGGGATATGGTTAATATCTTGTTTCCACTGTATGCGAAAAACATTCTCACAAGTTAAATGGGGTGTGGTTCCATACCCAGGACTTGAATAAGACATCTTATTTTTAGAAGCATATTCCCTCAGCTCCGCTAATGTTTTTACGGGAACAGCCTCGTTCACGCTGATCACATTAGCTTGCGTAGAAACAAAAGCAACAGGGACAAAATCCTTGTCAGGACTGTAGCCTGCCGCAGATCCATATAGAGCTGGATTCACTGCAAACGCCGCAGAATTAACTAAAAAGGTATATCCATCTGGAGCAGAATTGACTACGAGTTGTGCGGCAACATTACCACCAGCACCTGCCTTATTTTCAACAAACACTGACTGCTTCAAGATCTCCCCAAGCTTAGGGGCAATAATGCGCGCAGTCATATCGGTTGGTCCGCCAGGAGGAAAACCGACTACCAATTTAATAGGTTTATCAGGATAGGCCGCCCAAGCAGTCCCCGCCAAAACACCCAAAGCCCCTAGTAGACCCAGTTGAAATCCCTTACGGATAAAACCTTGCACATGACGAGTAGAAAAATACATTTTGTCTCCAATCCAATAGTGATGGAATCTAACTTTTAAGCTAGCTTGTCTCTTATTTAATTGCCAAGGGGTTGGTTGGCGAACCTACTGCACCCGTAATAGGAATAGCAGGAGCGACAAACATAAACTCATAAATACCATCTGCGGCACAGTCATCAGCGATATCTTTGAGATAAAAAATTTCACCCATCGTCATACCCATAATCGGGATCGTAATCCAATGCCATGGCTGATTGATGCCGGCCTCTGATTCATTGGGACGAACTTCGCATCCCCATGTATCACTAGCCAATGCTGCTAACTCTGTCCGCTGAATCCATTCAAGTGTTTCAAAGGCAAATCCAGGGGCATCACCACCAGGATATCCATCCCAGCTACCCGCTTTAATTTTGTCTTCCATCTGACCAGTGCGCACAATAATGTAATCACCGCGCTTGATTTCAATGCCCTGTTTCTTTGCAGTGTCATCTAGGTCCTGGCAGGTAATACCGTAGCCATCTGGCAAACAATCCATACCTTTGGCTCTTGCGACATCTAGCAAAATGCCTCGGCCAACCATCTTAGCCTTGGTTTTTTCAATGCCACATTTGGCTGCGCCAGCTGAAGATACTTCGCGGCAATCGTAGCCGTTGTACATATAGTTCTCATAAAAGACATGCCCTAAGCCATCCCACTGAGTTCCACATTGCAGTGGCATCACTACCATGTCATCTGCAGCGCGAATTCCCCGCTTATCCAATACTCCTGAATAAGCATCTGTTCCGGTACGCAGCATGGTGTGAACTGGATTGATGCGGCCCATTGAAGGATATTTTGTTTTAGCGCCTTGAGGGCCGCTGCTATCAAAATTTAAAGCCAACGATATGACCTTGCCTTTACGTACTAATTGCGCTGCCGCAATGATGTCTTCTGGGCTAGTGAAATTGAGAGTACCAATTTCATCATCAGGGCCCCATTTACCCCAATTTTTGTATTTTTCAGATGCAGCCGTCAAATCAGCACGATTAATTTTTTTCATTGTCTCCGCCACCTTATATCGCTATTATTAAACAGTTGTTTAAATTATCAGTGAAATGAAATTGTGTCAATAGTCAAATTGAATACCCCCTATTCCATTAGGCCTAGAGCTACAAAGTAGTGAATTGAAGGTAAATCTCTTCAAAACGAGAGCTCTAAGGGATAACCCGAAATGAAATAAATACATTCATCATTAGAAAAAGTTTTGTCATATAAGAAAAATTCAATTTGGGAGACATTTATGAAGCGACTATCGATGGATTCCATTTCCGAATAGCTCTTAAAAAAACAGCAGTATGTAGTGAGTCCGAAAACCATCAAGATTGGAGAGTCGTATATGAATAATCGTAGATCCTTTTTAAAAACATCCGGTAGAGCACTTGGTGGATTGTTTTTTTGCGGTTGCGGCCTCTCGCATGCCGCAGATATCCAACCAAAACGTGTGACCCCCGTTTTCATTAATGGTAAGCGCGTCAAAACCATTGATACCCATACCCACTGCATGTTCCAAGATGCTATTGATTTGATGGGCGAGGAAGCCAAATCTGTTCCACCACCGACTAAGGGAGTCCCTGAACACTTCATTAAAATTAATGAGCGGATTCAGGCTATGGACGCACAAGGAATTGATCTGCAAGTGCTCAGCGTCAACCCCTTCTGGTATCGCAAAGATAAAGATACTGCTGCTGAAATCTGTCGTCTCAATAATCTGCACCTTGCCGAACTTTGTGCACTTCGACCTGATAAGTTTGCGGCATTTGCTTCGTTAACGATGCAGTTTCCTGAATTGGCGGTTGAGCAGTTAGAGTATGCAGTCAAAAAACAAGGGCTTAAGGGTGCGGCCATTGGTGGTAGCGTTTTAGGCGATGACTTTGCTAACCCAAAATACCATCCAGTACTTGCAAAAGCGCAAGAGCTTAATGTCACTCTGTTTATTCACCCCCAAAGTACTCCTCAACTTGCTCAGCGCTTTAAAGGCAACGGCTGGATGTCGAACGTTGTTGGTAACCCTCTAGATACCACCATTGCACTTCAGCATCTGATTTATGAAGGGGTATTAGATAAATATCCACAATTAAAAATATTGGCAGCACATGGTGGTGGATTCCTGGGCTCTTATGCTCCCCGCATGGATCATAGTTGCTTTGTTTCTCCCCAGAATTGCGATCCTAATATTGTGCTAAAGAAAAAACCAACGGAATATCTGAAGCAACTCTATTTTGATTCACTCGTCTTTACACCAGAAGCGCTTGGATATTTAGTGTCGCAAGTTGGCGCAAGCCAAGTTGTCATTGGCACTGATCACCCAATTCCTTGGGAAGAGTTTCCAGTTGAGCGAGTAATGGCAACCAAAGGACTCAGCAATGCCGATCGAATTGGCATTCTTGGGGGTAATGCAGCCAAGCTATTAAATATTAAGCTTTCATGAACTAGCTTTGGTATTCCATATGCTAGACCGTCAAAAGCCACCCTAGGGTGGCTTTTTTTATAACACTTCAATATCAAATATTTGGACTAACTTAAGGGCTCTCATTACGCTCAAGCATGCCTACGCATCATTTGCTATGAACTATTCTTCCAACTGAATATTGCGAGCTTTGGCTAAAGTAGTCCATCGCCTGTTTTCATTTTTAATAAATTGCCCAAACTGCTCTGGGGTCATCGGCATTGGATCTACTGCCTCAATCGCTAATTTTTCGCGAAGTTCAGGTAACTTTAATGCAGCGACCTGTGTTTCATTTAAGCGCTTCACAATATCCGCTGGTATCCCGGCTGGCCCGACCGAGCCATACCATTGCATCGCATCGAATCCCTTAAAGCCTAACTCTTCCATCGTAGGAACGTCCTTTAAGACTGGGCTTCGCCTTGGCCCAGTAACAGCCAATGCTCGCACCCTCCCAGCGTTGATGTATTGCAAAGCGGCGGCTAAGCCTGGAAACATCGCTTGGGTTTGACCGCCCAATAAATCATTAAATGCAGGAGCAATACCTCGATATGGGATATGAAGAATAAAGAGTCCAGTCTCTTGCTTAAATAACTCCATTGTCATGTGTGTCAAGGATCCCTGGCCGGCAGTGCCATAACTCAACTTGCCAGGATTCTTGCGCACATAGTCAATAAACTCCGCCATATTTTTAACTGGCACCTGACTATTCACAACTAAAACATTCGGGGTAGCACCAATCATTCCGATTGGTGTGAAATCCTTAATGGGGTCATAAGGAATTTTTCTGGTGGCTGGAGTTGTGCCATGAGTTGCAACATAACCCTGCATCAAAGTGTAGCCATCAGGTGCTGCACGCATGGTATTTTGTGATGCGATCACGCCACCGCCGCCACTTTGATTTTCTACGACAAAAGTTTGGCCCAATAAGCGACCCCACCGCTCGGTAACCACTCGGGCAATCATATCGTTACCACCGCCAGCCGCCACTGGAACGATATACCGAATAGGTTTTGTAGGGTATGCCTGAGCATAGGAAGAAAAAGGGAGTGTCAGGGCTAGAGAAGCCCCTAAAAAGTCTCGACGATTCATCATGTATTTATCCAAAAAATATGTTGCTCATTAATCGCTTTTGACATCAGCAGATTTCACCAGATTAACCCAAAATTTTTCATCTTCCGATAAAAATTTTGCAAACTGTGCTGGTGAAGTCGATAAGGCTATATCAGTACCTTCGCGTGCCAAAGAGGCTTTCACACTCGGCTGCTTTAGTGAGGCTTGCGTAGCTTCAAATATTTTTTCCACAATGGCTGTGGGCGTTCCTGCTGGGACAAATAAACCATACCAAAAGTCGATAGCGAAACCAGGCACGCCAGCTTCTTTCATACCGGGAATACCTGGCGCCAATGGGGATCGATTGGGAGCTGAAACTGCCAAACCGCGCAAACGGCCTGCTTGAATCATTGGCAATACAGAGGGCGGCGTTCCAAAAGTTAATTGCGTATCTCCAGC
>CALQED020000053.1 GCA_943329505.2 Polynucleobacter meluiroseus
GCATGGAAAGCTGGAGCTGAAACTGTTGCCCTTCATCAACAGCTAGCCTCGATGCGTGATGGCGGCACTTATGCCCTCAGCATTCCAGAAGCCCCTTATCGCTGCCCTCCTGGGCCTTATGAACGTGCCTGCCAGGTCGCTAGCTACTTCAAGCAAAATAAGCCGAAGTCAAAAGTGCTGATCTTGGACGCTAATCAAGATGTCACCTCTAAAGGTGCCTTGTTTAAGAAGGTATGGGCTGAACAATACCCAGGAATGATCGAGTATTTACCCAAACATAACGTCACCGCAGTTGATGCCAAAACGAAAACGATTAAGTTTGAAATTCAAGATGATGTCAAAGCAGATGTATTGAATTTGCTGCCTGCGATGAGTGCTGGTGAAATTGCCGTCAAAACGGGTCTTGCTAATTCCAATGGACGTTGGGTCAATGTCAACTTCATCAATTTTGAATCGACTGCCCAAAAAGATATTCATGTGCTGGGCGACTCCATTCAGGTGGCTTTTGCGATGCCTAAATCAGGACATATGGCTAACCAACATGCGAAGGTTGCGGCTGCAGCCATTGTTGCTGAATTGAGTGGTTGGGAAATGAATCCTGCGCCTGTTTTAACTAATACTTGCTACAGCTTTGTGAATGCCAAAGAGGTTGTTCACGTCGCCAGCGTTCATCAATACATCGCGGCCGAGAAAACCTTTAAGCCAGCGCCTGGTTCTGGGGGGGTCTCACCAGGGCCTACTACCTTAGAGGGCGTTTATGCCTGGGGGTGGGCACGCAACATCTGGGCTGACACACTCGGTTAAGGTTGAGCCAGATTAACACTTGTAAAAAAAGAGGTTATTAGGCCTCTTTTTTTACAAGATCTATTTGGCAAATATACTGAAGTCTATCGACAAAACCATGGAGGCTATATGAGTATGACCCCTTCTTCGCCAAAAGATGCCGCTAAGATCGAAACTACCATTGAAAAATGGACGGTTCCGCTTGGCAACCTTTTTGTCTCCCTATTCCATCGCATTGCATTATTTGGAATTGGCGCTGCTACCGTCTGGTCTTCTGCTGTTGCATTCATTGGAATGGTGAATAAAGGCTCAGCCTCGATTGAGGACTTGCTACTACTGTTCATCTATTTGGAGATCGGTGCGATGGTAGGCATCTATTTCAAGACAAATCACATGCCTGTGCGCTTCTTGATTTATGTTGCCATTACCGCAGTGACTCGCTTAATCATTGATTTGGTCAATACCAAACATGAGGCAGACCTTCCTATTCTTTACATGGGACTCACGATTCTCATTTTGGCAATTGCAAATGCTGTGGTACGTTACGCTTCTTTCAAATTCCCCAGCAGAACCAGTGATAGCGAATAATGACAGATTTAGATTGATTTAAAAGATGCTATTACTCCGAAAATCCCAAGACAGAGGCTATGCAGATCATGGCTGGCTCAAGAGCTTTCACTCTTTCTCTTTCGCCGGATACCATGACCCCCAATTTATGGGTTGGGGTAATTTGAGAGTCATCAATGAGGACCGCGTCGCACCAGGGATGGGGTTTGGTAAACATAGTCATCGCAATATGGAAATCATTAGCTATGTTTTATCGGGTGAATTAGCGCATGAAGATAGCATGGGGAACATCAAAGGGATTCCGCCTGGAGATATTCAACGTATGAGCGCAGGTGCCGGCGTCACGCACAGTGAATTTAATTATGCTAAAGATCAAAGTACCCATTTCTTGCAAATTTGGATTGAACCTAGCACTCTAGAAATTGCGCCGAGCTATGAACAGAAGACTATTCCGCAGGCAAATAAACTGGGTAAGCTTTGCTTAGTTGCATCAGCCAATGGTCAAGATGGATCCATTGCTTTATCAGCTGATGCAAAAGTGTATGCAGGGCTCTTTGATGGCGATCAATCGGCAAAGCTAGCAATAGATCCTCATCGCAAAGCCTATGTTCATCTGATACGAGGCTCGCTAGATATCAATGGCCAGACCTTGAGTAGTGGTGATGCACTACTCATCCAAGATGAGAATCATTTGAGCCTCACTAATGGAAAAAACGCTGAAGTCCTTATATTCGACCTCAGCGCTTAGCTGGTGAAACTCATCATCTGCGCAGATTTAATCTAACTTAATCTTTGCTTTCTCGATCACCACTTTCCAGCGAGCAATATCCGAGAAATACAAGTCTGAAAATTGCTGGGTATTCATCGGAGCAATTTGTACGCCAGACTTTTGAAAGCGGTCCTTCATCTCAGGAGTATCTAAGATTCTCAAAACAGAATTATTTAACTCTTTAATAATTGCTGGAGGTGTGCCTGCTGGCACAAATATTCCCTGCCACAAAGTCATCTCATAGCCCTTAACGCCTGCCTCTTGCATAGTCAACAATTCTGGGGCGCCACTAAAACGATTTTTACTGGTCACTGCCAGTGCTTTGACTTTATCGCCCTTATATAACGGTAGGCCCACAGGCATACCTGAGAAGTAAAAATCAATCTGCCCACCCATTAAGTCAGTTGCTGCTGGCGCGCCACCTTTATAGGGAATATGAATTGCTTGTAATCCTGCGGTGGCCAGAAATAACTCTCCAGCCATGTGATCCGAGTTGCCAATTCCAGAAGAACCATAACTCATCTTTCCTGGGTCTGCTTTCAGCATTGCGACTAAATCCGCCACTGATTTGACCGGTAAATTCATATTCGTAATCAAGATATGCGGAGTTGCTGCAACCCCTACAACAGGTAGTAAGTCTTTTTGACCATTAAATGGTAACTTTGGATTTGCCGCTACATTGATTGCCAAGCCGTTTTGTGCAAACAAAATGGTATAGCCATCTGGAGTACTTTTGGCCGTAGCGTCTGCCGCTAAGCTACCGGCTGCACCACCGCGATTCTCAACAATGATGGGCTGCTTCAGAGCCAAACTCAGATCATTGGCAATGATTCTGCCAACAATATCCGTTGAACTTCCTGGCGCATAGCCAATCATCATTTTGATAGGCTTATCTGGGTAAGCAGCGAATGCTGAACCCATCAGCACTGGCAATACCACTGCAGTTATCGCTATGTTTTTTATTAATTTTTTAAACATATTGTCTCCTCCGGTCATTGTGTCAATTCTTTATAACTTCAAAGCAGGAATACCGCACTCCTGAGCGCAAGTGTTTAATGCTTCGATCAATTCAGGTGACAGCGGAATCCCTACCCGAGTTCTTTCGGCCATTGTCTTGGCAGCGCCTTCGCCCGGCACTCGAATTTCTTTGACTCCAGGAAGAGTGCTTGAATTTTTGAGATCGCTCACTAAGTCGATGACCCTCTGGACAAATGCCTCTTTGTCTCCAAAGGCACTAGGATCAACCGCAATAATGGTTTGTCCAGTATTGGTAATCAAATCATGGTGCGCATTGAAATCAACCGTTCCTTTGCCCACAGCCGCATTATTTAAAGCCCCTGCGAGCAAGCCAATCATGACAGCTAAGCCATAGCCCTTATAACCCCCGATAGGCAGTAATGAGCCTTCAGAAGATCTTTTGGGATCGGTGATAGGTTTGCCTTGACGATCAATCATCCAATCATCTGGAATAGACTCACCTTTTTGTGCGGCTACTTTGACTTTTCCATAGGCAGCTACAGTGGTGGCGATATCTAAGAGCACAATTGGCTCATCGCCTGCTGGCACAGCAATTGCGATTGGATTAGTCGATAGTAGTAAATCAATGCCGCCCCATGGCGCCATATGATTGGCATTCCCCACTGCCATATAAATTCCAATATATCCGTGCTCTGCTAGCTTACGAACATATACAGAAGCTGCTCCTGAATGATTGCCAAAGTGACTGCCAACCCAGCAGACACTGTGTTGCTTTACTTTTTTGATCGCCAAGTCTACGGCTTTATTCATGACCAAATGGCCTAGGGCATTGTCACCATTGATGAGTGCTGTTGCACCTTGCTCGCGCTCAATATGAATATTCGGATTGAGGTTAACGCCACCTGCCCGAATTCTTTTGAGATACGCTGGCAAACGGAAAATGCCATGTCCATCTGCTCCAGCCAAATCAGACTTCACCATCAGATTGGCAATGATGTCTGCATCTCCAACCGGAACTTTCTCGGCCTGCAATGCGCTAGAGATAAAGTTTTCAGCATCGGCAATAGATAAATATTTCATAGTGAGTTAAACCTCTGAGCTTGCTTTAAATTCCATACTGTAGACATATTTATTTTCAGGGTGATGTGTAACCGTCACCTCAAACAACTTATCTTGATCATCAAAGTAGCGTCGAATAATGACCAAACAAGAAGTATCTGGGCTGATATTCAATTTTGTCGCAATCTGTGGTGTCGTAAGAGCAGCATATACATCCACTTCTGCCCTTTCAATCCGAGCCCCATATTTTTTCTCGATCTGCTCATACACCATGACTTGGGTATGCTCAGGATCTTTCGTCAGGGAAGCAAACTGCGGCAAGATATAGATGTCAGTCCAAGCAATCACTTCTTCGACCCGTTGACGCTTACGAATGCCGCCAATGTGATACCAAGAAGACCCCACTGGTGCTCCAACAATTTGGCTTAAAGCCTCATCTAACTCAATATATTCTTCAACAAGATTTTGTCGGTAGGTATCTCGCGAATAACTCAATATATCAATTGGAGAATTGAAGCTTTGTGTAAAGCGCCGTAAACGCTGCCGCGATACGACCTTGGTGGGTGCGCCTTGACGACGAAAAATGAGGCCATTCGTCTCTAGGATTTGCAAAGCATGTCGTAATGTATGTCGACTAGATTGAAAATCCCGACAAAGGTCTGCCTCCGCTGGCAAGACTGATCCCACCGGCCAGTCACCGTTATAAATACGCTGTTCTAGCGTATTTGCTAAAAATTTATATAACGGTAAGCGCTCGGCCACTTTAGGAAAGTCCAAACATTTTTTTGCCGGCGACAGGCACACGTGCCTTGAGAATATCGCCAGACAAAGATTCAGTAATGTAGAGGTCTTTACCATCAGCGCCACCAAAGCACATATTAGCCAAATGGTGGTGATGTGGATTCTCAGAGTAGATCAAGTGCGTTGGCAACATATTGCTATCAAATCTCCAGATGCCAACTCCAAGGTGACATACCAGCAAACCGTTTTCTGAATCCATCTCAATGCCATCAGGTCCTGCTACACCGCCTGTCAACTGCACTGCAACGCCAGTCTTAGAGACTGAACCATCAGCCATCAAAGGCAATCTCCAGATTTGTTGTGATCGAGTGGCTGCTACGAACACATGCTTTTCTTGGGTGTTTAAGGTAATGCCGTTCGGGCTTGGCACATTGAGCGCTAGACGATCTAATTGGCCATTAGCGCGCAATCTAAAGACGCGACCTGTAGGGTCAGCAATGCCAGTTTGTCCTTGGTCAGTGAAATACAGATCGCCATTCGAGGCGAAGTGCAAATCATTTAAGCCTTTGAAGTTTTCGCTATACATTGAACCCAAAATGGTTTCAATTTTTCCTGTCTTGGGATCTAGTGCGATTAAACCTGCTTTGTAGTCACAAATAAATGCGCGCCCATCCTTATGAAACTTCAAACCATTTGGCCAGCCATCGTATTGGGTAATGAGCTCCCAATTGCCTTTTGTATCAATTCGGAAAACACGTCCAAACGGAATGTCTACAAACCATAAGTTACCTTCGCGATCGAAAGAAGGCCCCTCTAAAAAGCACTCTACCTCTGCACCCTGACGATTTGGATCAGACCAGCCTGTGCGGGATTTCTTCCTGAATTTCTCAGGCATTGTGGCAAAAACTTCCGTTTTAATTTTTTCAACGGGCTGGAAGGGATTATGCATAGTCATAAAGACGTCTCCTTGGATAAGTTATACGGATAAGTTGTTTTATTCTTAAACTATTAAACCATAAATAATGATAATCTTACGTTTTTAATGATCACAAGCGATCCAACTGAATTATTACTTATTCGTATAGGTTTAAAACTATGAAATCTGTAGCTGTTATTGGAACTGGAATTATGGGTGCTGGCATTGCTGCTGGATTCATCGCACAAAATGCACCAGTCATCATTTTGGGTCGCACAAAAGAAAAAGCCGAAGCCTGCCTGGATAAGGCAATCACCCTTGCAAAGAAAATAGGAATGGTAGGAGACAATGCCACCAAAGAGGAAGCTGACATTAAGAAGCAGCAATTCGTTGGCATTCTTGAGGACTGGCAAGACTGGAGCCAATGCTCCTGGGTCATTGAGACCGTAGCAGAAAACCTAGAACTCAAACAACAGGTATTTCATTACCTCGATCAAGTCGTGCCAGAGGAGATTCCTATTGGCAGTAATAGTTCTGGCTTTCCTATCAGCAAAATAGCAGAAGGACTCAAAACCGCCAAACGAATGATGGGCGCACATTACTTTATGCCCGCTGAGGTTGTGCCTTTGGTAGAAATTGTCATGGGACAAAAAACAGAGCTTAAATATGCTGAACAAGCTTGTGAGCTATACCGAGCTATTGATAAGAAGCCCGTGTTGGTGAAAAAAGATATTCCTGGATTTTTAGCGAATCGTATCCAGCACGCCTTGATGAGAGAGGCGCTCTCTCTAGTACAAGAGGGTATTGCCACACCAGACGATATTGATGATGCAGTGAGATATAGCTTTGGCTTTCGCTATGCTGCTGTAGGCCCTATGACGCAAAAAGAGATTTCAGGATGGGATGGGATGGCCAATGCTGCCAAAGAGATTTATCCCTCCCTCTCTAACATCACTACCCTGCCCCCAAAAGTTGTACAACTCATGGCGGATGGGAAAACCGGTATGAAAGCTGGTGAAGGTTTTAGAAAGTGGACAGCAACCGAGATTAAGGAAGTGTCTGACTCCTATTCCAGAAGATTAAAAGCTGCCTTTGATGTTCTCAATGTCAAGTAATAACAAAAGATTAGCCTGTTGAACTCATTCACATCATTCGAAAGAAACCCATGATTGAAATTTCCGAAAAACGCCTCATAGGCCCAATTATTCGACTGCATCCGAACGACAACATTGTGGTGGCTCGAATTGATGTTGGCATTGGTACTGAAGTGCCAAGTGAGAACTTTACGAGTCGCAGCCAAGTTCCTGCTGGTTACAAAATTGCTACTAAGAAGATTCTCAAGGGCGAACCTATCCTGAAATACAACGTGACCGTGGGTTTTGCCAACACTGACATAGAGCCTGGCACCATGGTGCATAGCCATAACACAGAGTTTCGTGAATTTGATCGTGACTATGCATACGCAAGTGAATTTAAGCCAACGCAAATGTTGCCTGAATCAGAGCGTA
>CALQED020000054.1 GCA_943329505.2 Polynucleobacter meluiroseus
TCAAAGCTTCAGTGGAATTTGCACTGCGCCACCCAGAAGTATCTACTGACTTTGCAGCCTATTTAAAGAGCCGCTCTTTAACTTAAGTCTGCGTTAATTTAGGCAATAAAAAGGTAGGGAAAATTCCTGCCTTTTCTTTATCTTCTCTTTAGGAAGAACACTAAGACATCACCTTCGGTACTACTAGCAATCAGCTCGTTACCGGTCTGTTTGGCGAAGGCTGGAAAGTCTCGTGCTGCCCCTGAATCAGTTGCCTTGATTTTGAGGACCTCTCCAGATTGCATGGTTGCTAAGGCTTTCTTGGTACGCAAGATAGGCAAAGGGCAGTTCATGCCGATCGCATCCACTTCTGCATTGAACGCAATGTTCTCTACATCGCTCATTTGCTAGCCACCCAATCTTTGACGCCATCTAAAGCAACGCCCAACTTGCTGGGGTCATTACCGCCGGCCATTGCCATCTCTGGCTTGCCGCCCCCTTTGCCACCAACCTGTTGCGCAACAAAGTTCACCAAATCGCCTGCTTTTACTTTGCCGATCGAGTCTGCTGTAACACCAGCAATGATGCTCACCTTATCACCCTGAACGGAAGCTAAAACAATTGCCGCAGTTTTCAATTTTGCTTTGAGTGCGTCCATGGTTTCACGCAGAACACTGGCATCAGCACCATCTAAGCGCGCAGCCAGGACCTTCAAGCCATTGATATCGATGGCTTGGCTAGCTAACTCATCGCCTTGGCTAGCAGCAAATTTAGAATTCACTTTTTCTAATTCGCGTTCAGCGTGACGCAAACTCTCTTGCAATTGCGCGACACGATTGACTAAATCACCTGGATGCGTTTTAAGAATCGCTGCAGCTTCATTAATTTTGTCTTCGAGACCTTGCAAGAATTGCAGTGCATTATTACCAGTAACTGCCTCTACACGACGAATGCCAGCAGCAACGCCACCTTCAGAAACAATCTTCAGGCTGCCAATATCACCAGTGCGAGAAACGTGTGTACCGCCACACAACTCTTTTGAGCTACCGATTTCTAGAACGCGCACCTCATCACCATACTTTTCACCAAACAGCATCATGGCGCCTGTCTTTTGCGCATCATCTAAGGACATCACTTTTCCAGAGGTCGCTGTATTCGCCAAAATCTCAGCATTCACAATATCTTCGATGCGACGAATTTGTTCTGCCGTCATGGGAGCGTTATGCGTAAAGTCAAAACGCGTCTTGGTAGCATCCACCAGAGAACCTTTTTGCTGCACGTGATCACCCAAGACTTCACGTAAGGCCTTATGGAGGATATGAGTAGCGCTATGGTTACGCATCGTCTGGGCTCTTTGCTGAACATCAACCAAAGCATTGAGTACATCACCTACTTTGAGTTCGCCTTCGAGCACTTCACCTTGATGACCAAATACATCCGCCTGGATCTTAAAGGTGTCAGCTACTGAAAAACGAACAGATTCACTGCGAAGCTCTCCTTGATCGCCCACTTGACCGCCAGATTCTGCATAAAAAGGGGTGTTATCTAACACGATCACAGCAGCATCTCCAGCTTTTACTGTGGTGACTTCCGAGCCATCAACATAGAGTGCCGTTACTTTAGCGCCCTCATGTTTAAGGGTGTCATAACCATGAAACTGAGTAGGCTTGCCTTTGTAATCTAAGCCTTGAGCTACCTTGAACTTGCCGGCCGCCCTTGCTTGATCCCGTTGCTTTTGCATAGCGGTCTCAAACCCAATACTATCTACCGTGACACCACGTTCGCGACAAACGTCTGCCGTTAAATCTAACGGGAAGCCAAAAGTATCATGCAAGCGGAAAGCAGTTTCGCCATCAACCACTTTGGCACCACCAGCTAATGCGCTATCCAAGATTTCCATACCATTAGCAATCGTTTGAAAAAAGCGCTCTTCTTCTTGCTTAAGAACCTCAGCAACTTTGTCTTGCGCAGCACGTAACTCTGGATAAGCATCACCCATCTCTTGAACTAGTGCTGGTACCAATTGATAGAAGAATGGCTTACGAGCGCCCAACTTATAACCATGACGAATCGCACGGCGTGCAATACGGCGCAATACGTAACCGCGCCCCGCATTACCCGGTATCACGCCATCCACCACGATAAAACTACAGGCGCGAATATGATCGGCAATCACTTTTAGTGAAGGGCTTGTAGCATCGCAATGCTCACCACCAGCAGCGTCTACAGCATCCTTAGCAGCCTTGAGCAGATTGACGAAGAGGTCGATTTCATAATTGGAGTGAACGTGTTGCAAGACAGCAGCAATTCTCTCAAGACCCATGCCGGTATCAACGCTAGGCTTAGGCAATGGATGCATCACACCCGCCTCATCCCGATTGAACTGCATAAAGACGTTGTTCCAAATTTCAATGAAACGATCGCCATCTTCTTCTGGGCTACCGGGAGGGCCTCCTGGAATATGATCGCCGTGATCATAAAAAATTTCAGTACAAGGGCCGCAAGGGCCGGTGTCACCCATCATCCAGAAATTATCTGAAGCATAACGCGCACCTTTGTTATCACCAATGCGAATAATGCGATCTGCAGGAACGCCAATCTGATCTTTCCAAATTGCATAGGCCTCGTCATCTTCTGCGTAGACCGTGACTAGAAGCTTTTCTTTTGGCAGCTTAAATACTTGGGTTAATAAGTCCCAAGCAAACTGGATGGCATCCCGCTTGAAATAATCGCCAAAAGAGAAATTTCCCAGCATCTCAAAAAAAGTATGGTGGCGGGCGGTATAGCCTACGTTATCCAAATCATTGTGTTTACCCCCTGCACGGATGCACTTTTGAGCAGTGGTGGCCCGGTGATAAGGGCGCTTATCAAACCCCAAAAACACGTCCTTAAACTGATTCATGCCCGCATTAGTAAAGAGGAGAGTAGGGTCATCCCCAGGAACTACCGGGCTGGAAGGGACTATTTGATGGCCTTTTTGGGCAAAGAAATCCAGGTAAGCCTGGCGAATTTGGGAGACTTTCATGGTCATAATTATCTCATTGGCACTAGCCAAGGGCAAACGCTGGACAAGATGCCCCAATCTTCGCTTACAATCGCTCAACATTAATAAAAGTCGGCAAATAAGTCGACCAACAAGGAGAGCAACTTGAAAATTCGCAATCAACGGGATTTTGGGGCGGGGATCATGTATATGGTCATCGGTCTATTCTTCGCCATCATTGCTAGGCAGTATCAATACGGTACAGCCGCAAAGATGGGGCCAGGCTATTTCCCATTCTGGCTTGGAATGCTGATGGTAGCCCTAGGCTTACTGGTTTTAGTGAAATCGATGGGCGCCAAAGCAGCCATTGAATCCATTCCAAAATTCAACTGGAAAATTATTGGGCTGATTACTGGCTCAATCGTGCTTTACGGTTTGCTGCTCCCTAAGATGGGGTTTATCGTTGCTGTTTTGGTTCTAGTGATGGTTGCTTCGAGCGCTAGCCGCGAGTTCAGCTGGAAGGTAGCATTAATCAATGCAGTAGTGCTGATTGCCTTCACCTACTCAGTATTTGTATTGGGTCTGAAACTTCAGTTCCCTCTACTGCCATTCTTCCTACAATCATAAAACCGGGACACTGAAAAATGGAATTATTTGCTAATTTAGCCCTCGGCTTTGATACTGCTTTTACCCTGCAAAATCTGCTTTATTGCTTAATTGGGTGCGTTTTAGGAACGCTCATTGGCGTGCTTCCAGGTCTAGGGCCTGTTGCTACGATTGCGATGCTCTTACCAGCAACCTATGCACTGCCTCCAATTGCCGCCTTGATTATGTTGGCGGGTATTTATTACGGCTCACAATATGGTGGTTCAACCACTGCCATCTTGCTAAACATCCCAGGAGAAACGTCCTCGGTGGTGACGGCGATTGATGGCTACCAAATGGCCAAAAATGGTCGTGGCGGCGTTGCATTATTTACAGCCGGTACAGCATCCTTTTTCGCAGGCTGCGTAGCGACTTTAATCTTGGCAGCTTTTGCTGCGCCACTCTCACAATTAGCCTTTAAGTTTGGGCCTGCGGAATACTTCTCGCTCATGGTTCTAGGTTTAATTGGTGCAGTCGTTTTAGCCTCTGGATCACTGATCAAGGCTATCGGCATGATCATCTTGGGTCTCTTAATGGGCTTGATTGGTACCGATGTGAACTCTGGCGTATCTCGCTATGCGTTTGATGTTCCAGAATTGAGTGACGGTATTGGCTTTGTATCAGTTGCGATGGGTGTTTTCGGTTTCGCTGAAATCATGAACAACCTTGAGAAAAAGGCTGATGACGAGGGCTTCCTCAATAAAGTCACCAGCATGATTCCTAGTAAGAATGATGTTAAGCGCATGATTCCTTCAATCCTGCGTGGCACAACCATTGGCTCTATCTTGGGTATTCTGCCGGGCGGCGGCGCTGCTTTGGCGGCTTTTGGTGCCTACTCGGTTGAGAAAAAATCTTCCAAGTACAGCCATGAGTTTGGTAAGGGTGCGATTGAAGGTGTTGCTGGTCCAGAATCAGCTAACAATGCTGCTGCACAAACTTCCTTTATCCCATTGCTCACTCTAGGTATCCCACCGAATGCGGTGATGGCCTTGATGGTTGGTGCAATGACCATTCATAACATTCAACCAGGCCCACAAGTGATGACCAGCAACCCTGCTTTGTTCTGGGGTCTGATTGCTTCCATGTGGATTGGTAACGTGATGCTGATCGTCTTGAACTTGCCGATGATTGGTATCTGGGTCAAGCTATTAAAGATCCCTTATCGCCTTCTCTACCCAGCGATTCTCGTTTTCTGCTGTATTGGTGTGTATACCGTCAATAACACTGTATTTGACGTTTATGTCACCGCAGCTTTTGGCGTCATTGGTTATATCTTCTTTAAACTGGGTTGCGAACCTCCTCCATTGCTCTTGGGCTTCGTTTTGGGTCCAATGATGGAAGAGAACTTCCGCCGTGCCTTGCTTCTCTCCCGCGGCGACTTTACAACCTTCCTGACTCGACCACTTTCATTAGGTCTTCTCATTGCAGCAGCGCTAATGATTGTTGTAGTAGCTCTTCCAGCAGTGAAGAAGAGCCGCGAAGAGGTATTCGTCGAAGAATAATAGTCTTCGATCTTCAAGAAATGAGCCCGCAGCAGTTTGCGGGCTTTTTTCTTTATGGGCCTGAGGTTTTCTCTACAATGTGGCTATGTCCCAAGATAGCAAACCCCCTAAAGTAGCTGCCGGCACGGTCACAGAGCCCTCTAACTTTTTACGTCAGATCATTGATCATGACTTAGCTAGCGGTGCTTTTTCACAGCGTACTAATTTGGCGGGCGAGCCTATTCCATCGATCATTACGCGCTTTCCTCCTGAGCCCAATGGCTATTTACATATTGGTCATGCTAAAAGTATTTGTTTGAACTTTGGTTTAGCTGCTGATTACAACAATCAAGTCGGTGGAGCACGCTGCAATCTGCGACTAGATGACACTAACCCGGTTAAAGAGGATGTTGAGTACGCTGATAGCATTTTGGATGCAGTCAAATGGCTAGGATTTGATTGGGGCACCCATCTTTATCACGCCAGTGATTATTTTGATCGCCTCTATGAGTTTGCAGAAATCCTGATTCAGAATGGTAAGGCTTACGTTGATAGCCAAAGTGCTGATGATATTCACACAAATCGCGGCAACTTTGGTCAAGCAGGAAAAAATAGCCCTTATCGCGACCGTAGTCCAGAAGAAAATCTGTCGCTGTTTCGCGCAATGCGTGCAGGCAAATTCAAAGATGGCGAGCATGTCTTACGCCTAAAGATCGACATGGCGCATCCAAATATTGTGATGCGGGATCCCGTTGTTTACCGTATTCGCCATACCGATCACCATCGAACCGGTAATCAATGGTGTATCTACCCCTTATATGATTTCACGCATTGCATCTCTGATGCCTTGGAGAATGTGTCTCACTCCATTTGCACGCTGGAGTTTGAGAATAACCGTCCGCTTTACGACTGGATCGTCAGCTCTTTAAAAGAATTGGGCATCTTCAAAGACCCAGTACCTCGCCAATATGAATTTGCTCGTCTCAATCTGACCTACACTATCACCAGCAAACGTAAGCTCTTGCAACTGGTTGAAGAAAAACATGTCGATGGTTGGGACGATCCACGAATGCCAACCATTGTTGGTATTCGTCGTCGTGGTTATACCCCAGAGAGTATTCGCTTGTTCTGTGAGCGTATTGGTGTCTCAAAGGCTGATAGCTGGATTGATATGAGCACTCTAGATCAAGCTCTGCGTGATGATCTTGAAGTCAGAGCGCCACGCGCCACCGCAGTATTAAGGCCACTCAAACTCGTCGTTGAGAATTTTGACGACACTGCAAAAGAGCTATGCTCGGCACCGCGCCACCCCCAACATCCTGACTGGGGTAACCGTGAATTTCATTTCACGCGAGAACTGTGGATTGAAGCAGATGACTTTATGAAAGAGCCTGTTAAAGGCTTCTTTAGGCTCTACCCGCCTATCGGTGATCAGCCTGGTAGCCGCGTACGTTTACGTCATGGTTTTGTTGTCGAATGCACTGGTTTTGAGACAGATGCTCAAGGCAACGTTACTCAAGTCAACGTAAGCCATTTTCCAGACAGCAAGAGTGGCACGCCGGGCTCAAATAACTACAAGGTCAAGGGTAATATTCATTGGATTAGCGCTGCAGAAGCTATACCGACTGAAGTGCGTTTATATGATCATCTCTTTACTGATCCACACCCAGATAGCGGAGATAAGAATTTCCTCAATGCCATTAATCCCAACTCTAAAGAGACGCTGACTGCTTATTTAGAGCCTTGCATGAAAGACGTTAAAGCTGAGGACCGTTTCCAATTTGAGCGGCATGGTTATTTTGTTGCCGATCAAGCAGATTCCAAACCAGGTAAGCCAGTGTTTAACCGCACAGTTGGCCTCAAGGATTCTTGGAAGTAGTCTTCAAAAAAGCGGCTACGCTGGGATAACGTAGTGGGGTTTTCAATTCATGTAGTCGGGCATTCGTCACCCTTCTGGATTCCCGCATAAATGACCACAGCATTGGGCTCACCATTTTTTGCAACTCACTACCGGGCATTCGAGGTGGCCTGCTCAAACCGAATGCATCAGCTACCTCATCGAAGTAATCACCCATCTTAGTTTCGCCGCCGTCACAGGTATTGATAATTCGCTGGGGTTTGCCGTGATACACCGCTGCACATACCAGTCGCGCTAGATCATCGCTATGAATATGATTCGAGTACGCATCCTCCTCAGGTATTAAGGCTGGTGTTTGAGATCGCAA
>CALQED020000055.1 GCA_943329505.2 Polynucleobacter meluiroseus
GAAATACAACAAGCTGGGCAAACAACTTTGGTGGAGTTACTACAAAGACAAAAAGGAGTCACCATCTCGAGTTATGGGACGGGCGGTTCTAACGCAAGCGTCTTCTTACGTGGCACAACCAATAATCAAACACTAGTATTAATAGATGGTGTTCGCGTTGATGATGCTTATAACGGTGGGGCAAACTGGTCTGCCATCCCTTTAACTATTGTGGACCATATTGAGATTATCTTTGGGCCTCAAAGTAGCTTATACGGCTCGGATGCCATTGGTGGTGTTATACAAATTTTCACTAAACAAGGTGATGGCCCAGCAAAAGTTGGCGCATCTATCGGATATGGCACTTATGGAACCAGTATTAGCGAAGCTAGTATTCATGGTTCAACTACAGGCGAGCAAAAAATACGGTACTCATTAGCAGCTTCACAAACGCTTTCCATGGGATTTAATACGATTGCACCGAATAATAAAGATGGTTACACCGCTAATGGCAGAACTGGATATGTTCAAGATAGTATTACTGGCAGGTTGTCACAGGAATGGGGAAAAGGGCAAGAACTTGGCTTGCAATTTCTGAATAGCCGCCTCAATAATCAAGTTCCCGGAATGGATCCACAGGAGTATTTCTACCAACAAATCCAAAACCAAATCTCACAATTGGGGACTTACTCTCTTTATTCCAAAAACCAAGTACTAGAAAATTGGCGCAGTCTTTTGCAGGCGTCTGCGCAAACAAGCAACGCCTTAAATCACGCCCCCAATACTCCAAATAATCCTGCTTATGACAGCACACTGAACCAACGACAAAATACCTATACCTGGCAAAACGATATTGCTATCGGAACGGATATATTACAAGTATTAGCAGAGCGAAAAACGCAGAAGGTCTCAAGCAATCAATTGGATTATGGGACCTATGATATTAATAATTACCCCACGCCACTCTCATTTTTAGGGTTTAGTCAAACTCGCAACACAAACTCTGGAGCAATCGCTTATCAATTAAAACGGGATGCCAATATTGCTAACTTCTCAATACGTAATGACAGTATTTCTGGCTATGGCCCACAAACCACGGGCTCTGCTGCCTATGGTTATTTCTTTACCAAAGAATGGCGCGCGAACATCAATTACGGCACTGGGTTTAGAGCGCCCACGTTTAACGATCTTTATTATCCAGGTTACGGAAACCCTGCGATTCTTCCTGAGAAAAGTAAAAATACAGAAGTTGGACTGCATTATGAAAAAGCGCGGCTTGAGAGTCATCTCGTTATCTTTAGTAATTCCATCTCTAATCTCATTCAAGCTAGTAACTCCCTAAGCTGTCCTATAGGAACCGGTGCTTTTGGTTGTGCATCAAATGTATCAAGCGCCAAAATTACTGGGGCCAGCCTAAGCGGCCTTGCACAGTTATCTTCATTGAACTTAAAGGCTTCATACACTCAACAAAATCCCGTCAATGAAGGTAGCAACAGCACCTTAGTCAAGCAAGCGAAACAATACGGCAATATTGCTGGCGAATATATTTATTCCAAAGTGACTACTGGCGTAGGTGCCACTTTTTCTGGAAGGCGCAACGACTATCTGGGTGATGCGACTGGTATGGGTGCTTATACCCTCTACAACCTCTATGCAAACTATGAGTTAGAAAAGGATCTCAGTTTATTTGTCCGCTGGAATAACGTTTTTAATAAAAATTACCAGCTTAGCTATGGCTATAACACCCCAGGCTCTAATGCGTTCGTAGGTCTACGCTACGCCATGAAATAACCCCCTCATTTCGGACTACAATGCCAGTATGAACGAGTCAAACCCTCATTCCACTGGCGATGTAGATCTGGATGCCCTGAGCGCATCCATCAAGCGCTTGTCCGAGAAGATCTCCATGGTTCAAGATGCCGTGGGCAATCTCAATCACCGTCGCGTGCAGCTTGAAGACAAAATTGAGGATGCGCAAAAAAGGGTACAACGAATCTTGAGCCGCTTGCCAGAACAAAGTGATGGCCGCCAGCTAAACTTACTGAACGAAGCAATTCCACCAACTACCTCCGAGGGCGACAGTGAGCCAACAACGCATTGAAGTAACTCTCGCTGGTCAGAAGATCACTTTAGCGACTAGTACTGAACATGAACCATTACTGCGGGCAGCATGCGTATTGGTTGACGAACAAATTCAGCTGGCTATTAATGGTGGTAACCGCAGTATTGAGCGGGCTAGCATGATGGCTGCCCTCAAAATTGCTGGTGACTTCATTGCATTACAGAAAAATCAAGCACAACAAAGTACTAATTCAAATGTTAGTTCCGAGGAAGTGGCTCGCCTTCAGGCAGAGATTCATGGACTTGAAGAACAAGTAGATACTTTGATGCAAACCCTTTCCCTGCCTGGCTCGCCAAGGCCAATAGTTCCTTGAACCGATGCGCAAGCATCCGGAACGATCTTTACCTTGTGGGCGTGAGCGTTTCGGTAGTTCACAGTGCCAACTTAGACTTGGTTACTCCCTGAACTTCTTAATGCACCCGAAACAGAGTAGCCGTTCCACCTTGAACCTTAGGGTTCAGGATGACGGCCTAGCGGCTAAGGCGGGGAATTCATGTTACTAAGTGATATCTTGATGCTCATGCTGTGTGGGAGCATCTCTGGATTTCTGGCAGGACTACTTGGAATCGGTGGCGGCATGATCTTGGTGCCGTTCATGATCATGGTTTTCAATCACCTAGGCTTTAATCAAGGTGTGGTTGTGCATATGGCCATTGCCACCGGCATGGCTACTATTCTATTTACTACCACGTCGGCTATTTGGGCACATCATAAACACAGTTCGATCGACTGGAAATTGGTTGCATCCCTCAGCCCAGGCTTAGTCATTGGGAGTCTGATTGGAGGCAGTGAAATTTTCGAGGCACTCCAAACCTCTTGGCTATCACTCTTTTTCGCCATCTTTATTGTCTACACCTCTATTCAGATGATCCTGAATAAAAAACCGAGCCCTGGACGTGGGCTGCCAGGCTCCATGGTGTTATTTTCTTTTAGTCTATTTGCAGGCGTTTTATCGAGTCTAGTAGGTGCTGGGGGCGCTTTTGTCACTGTGCCATTCATGCTCTGGTGCAATATCAAGCCCCACACCGCTATGGCTACCTCTTCTGGCTTAGGATTTCCGATCGCTGCCGCCGCTACTATTGGTTATATGTTTGGTAGCTGGGGGCTCCCTACCCTTCCAGCAGGATCTGTTGGTTTTGTTTATGTTCCAGCCGTAGCTTGTATCGTGGCATTAAGTATTTTCACGGCCCCACTAGGTGCAAAGATGGCGCGCAAACTCAATGTTGCTCAACTCAAACGGATCTTCGGTGTATTGATGTTAATGCTTGCAGTCTTCATGTTTAATGAAAGCCGCAAGGCATTTGGCTTTTAATTACGCAGTATATTGCTGACGCAGAATATTCTTCTGCACTTTACCCATTGCATTGCGCGGTAAATCAGAAACAATTTCTAAGCGCTTAGGTATCTTGAAATTCGCAATTTGTGTTTTCAAGATAGCAATCATGGCTTGTGCATTTAATTTAGCACCTGCCTTAGGAACGACCACCGCCATCACCGCTTCACCAAAATCAGGATGCGGGATACCAATGACTGCACTTTCATCAACCCCATCCATATCATCGATAAAACTTTCGATCTCTTTTGGATAAACGTTGTAGCCACCAGAAATAATCAAATCTTTGCTGCGGCCAACGATGCACAAGTAATCTTTAGGAGCTTTGCCGCCATTAGCATCACCGCCCCAACGACCAACGTCACCCGTTTTAAACCAACCATCTTTAGTAAATTCTTCAGCGGTCTTCTCGGGCATGCACCAGTAACCCTTAAATACATTCGGACCTTTAACCTGAATACTGCCAATCTCATCAACACCGCAAGGCTTATAATTCTCATTAACTACACGCACTTTGACGCCCGGCAATGGCAATCCAACGGAGCCGCCAACGCGTGCACCTTTATAGGGGTTTGAGACCAACATCACCGTCTCACTCATGCCATAACGCTCTAAGATTGGCTGACCAATCACCTTCTGAAAGCTATTAAATGTTTCTGTGAGTAACGGTGCGGAACCGGAGATAAACAAACGCATATTGCGAGCTACTTGCTTAGTAAAGCCTTGATCAGCAAGTAAGCGTACATAGAATGTTGGCACACCCATCATCACAGTAGACTTAGGCATGTGATGTATCAGTTGTGCAACATCTAAACGTGGCAACCAAATCATCTTGCTACCATTTATCAATGCCCCATGCGCTGCCACGAATAAACCGTGGACATGGAAGATTGGCAAGGCATGAAGCAGGACATCGCCTTTTACCCAGCCCCAAAACTTTTGCAACACTTGCGCATTGCTATACAAGTTCTTGTGGGTCAACATAGCACCCTTACTGCGTCCAGTAGTACCAGAGGTATACAGAATTGCCGCTAGATCATCATCTTTAGTGGCCACCGTCTTAAATGTGTCACTCAAACTACCAGCTCGATCCAGCAATGTACCGGTACGATCTTCGTTTAAGGTGAAGACATGCTGAGTACCCGCTTTGAAAGCAACCTTAGATACCCATGAGAAATTCTTGCCGCTACAAACAACTACCGCAGGCTCTGCGTTCTCAATAAAGTATTGCATCTCAGCCGCTTGGTAAGCCGTATTGAGAGGCAAATAGACGTATCCGGCTCGAATCGTAGCCAAATATAAAAAGAGTGCCTCGGGTGATTTTTCGACCTGAACTGCCACCCGCGAACCGGCTGGCAACTTCAGACCTTTTAAGAGATTAGCCATCTTCGCAGAAGCGCGCTCTACATCATCCCAAGAGTAATAGAGACCATCATGCGTCTCTATGGCACAGGCTTTTTTATCTTTTGGAAAGCCTTTTTCCAATACCGAATACAAATTCATTAGAACCTCTGTCTACACCATCATTTTTAAGTAAGCCGCTTGAATCGATTAATCTAATTTTGCACCAGAGGCTTTGGCTACTGCTGCCCAGCGCTTAATGTCTGCATTAATAAATTTGGCAAAAGCATCCCCTGACAAATTAGGCGTATCGGAACCATTATTTGTCCAGATCGTTTTCATTTCCGGCAAGTTGATGGCCTTTTGCACTTCTGCAGTCATCTTGTCAATGATGGGCTGTGGCGTGCCTTTAGGGGCAAACAAACCGTACCAAGTTGAAACTTCATAACCTACTAAGCCAGCTTCTGCAGCCGTGGGAACATTCGGGAATCCAGGCGCACGTTTTTGTGACGCCACTGCTAAAGCCACAATCGAGCCATTCTTGATCTGCGCAGCAGAAGAACCCAAACCATCAAACTCAATGTCCACTTGACCAGCAATCAGATCTTGCATGGCTGGCCCTGCACCACGATAGGGAATATGGGTCACAAAAGTCTTGGTTAGCATTTTGAACTGCTCACCCGCGAGATGGTGTGAAGACCCATTACCAGCGCTGGCATAGTTAAATTTGCCAGGATTCTTTTTGAGAAGCTCAATGAACTCTTTGAGATCTTTGACTTGTACATTTTTAGGATTCACCACAATCACTTGAGGTGGATTGGCAATCATTGCTACCGGAATAAAACTCTTCTCGATATCGTAATCAAGATTAGGATACATCGCTGGTGCAATCGCGTGATGCGCTGCACCTACAAAAAAGGTATAGCCATCTGGAGCTGCCTTAGCGGCAATTGATGCACCTAGAGTTCCGCCAGCACCACCGCGGTTATCAATGATGATTTGCTTACCCAACTGTTTAGTCAATTGCGCGGCTAAAGGCCTCGCAAATGCATCTGTTCCACCGCCCGCAGGAAATGGAACAACAAACGTAATCGGCTTATTTGGCCACTCTTGAGCCATCGCGGCTAAGGGTGCAAAACAAACTACTAGCAAGGCTTTTCTAAAAAACCCCAATAGGGTTGATTGCATGATCATATTTATCTCCTTCAAAAGCCTATTTGGCTATTATTTGCGTCATTATTTTGACAACTTAAATACCTGCCTGGATCTTGCTGCCCAGCTTTTCACCATTCTAAAGCGAATACTCTTTGAACCTTGCTCTAGAACTACCCCTCCAAAATTCTGCAGCTTTTCTACCTAAGGCTGCATTAAACGGCCTACTGCCCTGGAATAATCAACCTCCCCCAGGGTAAATCGTTCATGATTCTCCTCAACTGTAGACAGATCATATAAATAATTGACCATCAGGGCAGCTGACTGACGCAATCCCTTACGCGAAAGATCGCCTGACCAGTTAATTTGATGCAACTTAGCACCATTACCCAAATGAAATTTAGCTACTGGGTTGCCGTTTCTTCCGGCAGATGCCAGACCTAGATAGATACTTGCTAAACAGAGCAATGCAGACTTTTCCTTTTCGGTCGCATCATCTGGATGCCACCCTGCACCTATACGTTCAGTCCAGGATCGATTTGCAAGGTTCATCGTCTCTAATGCGTTCTCGCGTGCTAAACGAATGGCCGGCTTTAATTGTGTGCCTGTTTTTTCAGTGCCAATATCTGCACCAGCAGCCACCCAATCCATAAAGCCAGGAATTGGCGAGAGCGTGACAAACGTTTTTAAAGTTGGGAACTCTGCATGCAACTGCTCAGCAACACGTTTAATTAAGAAATTACCCATCGAAACACCGCGCAAACCAGGCTCACAGTTGCTAATAGAGTAGAACGCAGCCACTTTGTATTGCGAGGATTGGTGAACAGTCTCGGCCCTCTTATCTACCAAAGGCATGATGACGGCCGGAATCTCTGGCAATAAAGCGACTTCAACAAAGATGAGCGGCTCATTAGGCAATTGTGGATGAAAGAAGGCAAAGCAACGGCGATCAGGCTGCAAGCGCCTTCGCAGGTCATCCCAGCCATCAATTGCATGCACTGCTTCGTGTTGAATTAATTTCTCAAGCACCTCTGCTGGAGACTTCCAATCGACTCGATGCATCTTCAAAAAACCAGGATTGAACCAGGAAGACAAGAGATGGCGTAAGTCAAAATCTACCGCAGTGAGTTCGGGTTGTTTTTCTAGTAACTGCAAAAGGTCGCGGCGCATGCCGACTAATCCAGCAGTGCCATTAGTCGCACGATTTAAGCGGCGAAATAATTCTTGTCTTGGAGGTTCAGTAACCCGTTGTAATTTAATGTAATTACGGGCGCTAGCTTCAGCAGAAAAATTTTGGGCAGCAGTCACGACTGCAGCAGGATCTGGGTTTAGTTTTTCAAACAGGAAAGTAAAAAACTTTGCATATTGGTCTTTGCTTAGTTTGC
>CALQED020000056.1 GCA_943329505.2 Polynucleobacter meluiroseus
TTGAAGATGGCATGCATGAAAGTGATTGGGAAGGTTGGGCGGATATTACCCAGAAGCTGGGCAAGAAAATTCAACTGGTCGGTGATGACCTTTTCGTTACC
Organism: Polynucleobacter meluiroseus; assembly: GCA_943329505.2. GTDB lineage: Bacteria > Pseudomonadota > Gammaproteobacteria > Burkholderiales > Burkholderiaceae > Polynucleobacter > Polynucleobacter meluiroseus_E. Next base: position 102 of record CALQED020000056.1, read on the forward strand.
AATACACGCATTCTGAAAGAAGGTATTGAAAAGGGGATTGCAAATTCCATTCTGATCAAGATCAATCAGATCGGTACCTTGACTGAAACTTTTGCGGCAATTGAAATGGCTAAGCGTGCGAACTACACAGCCGTGATTTCTCATCGCTCTGGTGAAACTGAAGACAGTACTATCGCTGATATTGCAGTTGGTACCAATGCCGGCCAAATCAAGACTGGCTCACTGTCACGCTCAGATCGTATTGCCAAGTACAACCAACTCTTACGTATTGAGGAAGATTTGGGTGATGTAGCTACTTACCCAGGGAAATCCGTTTTCTATAACCTCAAACGTTAATCAAGATCCTATTTAGCTTATGCGTATAGTCATCTACTCAATGTTGGTATTGCTCATTGCAATTCAATACCCGCTTTGGTTAGGTAAGGGTGGGTGGCTTAAGGTTTATGAAATGGAAAAACAAGTAGAGCTACAAGAGGCTAAAAATAGCCTCCTAGCCTTACGTAATGCCAAACTCGCTGGTGATGTCAAAGATCTCAAAGACGGTACACGAGCCATTGAAGAGCGGGCTAGAGTTGAGCATGGGCTTATTAAAGAGGGTGAGTTTTTTGTGCAAATATTGCCCTCTGATAAGTCTTTAAGTCCGCCACCAACTAAGCAGTAACGAAGCGGATATGAAATTAATGCCCGCTGGATGGTGGTCTGGTAGCGTCACTCAATAAATTTGTTTTAAATACTTGCAAGCAGTCGACTGGATCAAAACGGTAGGGCTTTGCGCAGAAATCACAGATGGTTTCTACGGCACCCTGCTCGGCGAGAATGCTTTGCACCTCTTCTTCACCTAACATTCTGAGTACATCTGCCACTTTTGTGCGTGAGCAGCGGCATGCAAAGCAAATGGGGCGGGCTGGAAAGCTTCTCACGCCATTTTCGGCAGACTCTTCTAAAAAAAGTCGTCGCAAAATTGTTTCGGGAGGAAGGCTTAGTAATTCTTCGTTAGTAATTGTTTCCCCAAGAGTTTGAATGCGTGACCAACCCTCGGCAGCGACTTGTGGATCTAAATGCGCATGACCGCCAGAATTTGGTAGCCTTTGTAGCAACAAGCCACCAACATGATTATCGTTTGATGCTAACCAAATACGCGTATCTAACTGTTCGGAATTTTGCATGTAAAGCGCAATAGCTTCTGCGGCACTCGTAACCGGCTTTATCATCTCGCCGCGATGTTCCTGGAGCGCCACAATGCCTTGATAGGGTGCTTGACCAGGCTCTCTATCAGCAGGATCTAAGGTAATTACCAATCTACCCGTATTGCTGATATCTAGAAGCTCACCTAAGCTGGCATTTTCTGGAATTTCAGCGGCATCCACAGAGAGTTTGACTGTGGCTCGCATGGAAAGATCGGAGGTACATTCAACCACTAAAAGTTGAATTGGCCCCTTGCTTTGGGCTTGAATAATAAGGGTGCCATCAAACTTCAAGCTTGCGCTTAAGAGGGTGGCAGCCCCAACAAAATCTCCCAGTATTTTGCGAACGGCTGGCGGGTCATTACGACGCTCCAAAACAGCCTGCCAGGCAGAGCTAATGGAGACGATTTCCCCTCGGACTGGGGCGCCATCGCACATAAATACAAGCAATTCATTCATATGCCAAAGTATCCACTTTTTTTGATTTTGCTGTTGCTATTGCCGACCTGAGATAATGCGGATTATGCATATTCGTACACGATTCGCCCCTAGTCCCACGGGCTTTATTCATTTGGGTAATCTTCGTAGCGCACTCTACCCATGGGCTTTTGCTCGTCACAATCAAGGTGACTTCATTCTGCGGATTGAGGACACCGATGTAGAGCGTTCTACCCAAGAGGCTGTAGACGTCATCATTGAAGGCATGGCGTGGTTAGGACTGGATATTGACGAAGGGCCTATTTATCAAATGCAGCGCATCGATCGCTATCGTGAGGTGATCAAGCAAATGCTCGAGTCAGGATTGGCTTATCCCTGCTATATGAGCGAAGAAGAGCTCAATAAATTACGTGATCAGCAAATGGCGAATAAAGAAAAGCCTCGCTATAACGGTATGTGGAGACCTGAGCCAGGTAAAACCTTGCCACCAGTTCCCGCAGATGTTTTACCAGTGATCCGTTTTAAAAATCCTATTGGTGGTTCGGTTGTTTGGGATGATGCCGTAAAAGGACAAATTGAAATTTCCAATGAAGAGCTTGATGATCTAGTGATTGCAAGACCAGATGGCACTCCTACCTATAACTTTTGCGTTGTAGTAGATGACTTGGATATGAAGATTACTCATGTCATTCGGGGTGATGATCATGTCAACAATACCCCGCGGCAGATTAACATCATGAGAGCTTTGGGCGGAACTCCGCCTATTTACGCCCATCTACCAACAGTCCTCAATGATTCCGGGGAGAAGATGAGTAAGCGTAATGGCGCCATGAGTGTGCGCGATTATCAAAAGGCAGGGTACTTGCCTGAAGCCATTCTGAACTACCTTGCACGTTTAGGCTGGTCTCACGGTGATGCAGAGATCTTCACCAAGGAACAATTTGTGCATTGGTTTGATCTTGATAGTTTAGGACGATCCCCAGCACAACATAATCCAGAGAAATTACTGTGGCTCAACCATCAATATATTCAAAGCGCGGATCCAGAAAAATTAGCTGAAGCTACGAAGCCATTTGCTCACGCGCTAGGTATCAATACTGAGCTTGGACCAGATTTTGTGCAAGTAGTGGCACTGCTCAAGGACCGTGCGAATACCTTAATAGAAATTGCTGATGGTTCAAAATTATTCTATCTTCCAGCGCCTCAACTCGATGCTTCTCAAATTGCAAGTAATATTCCTGAGGCAATTATTCCTGCGCTGAAAGATTTAATTGAGGCCATCTCACATGCACAGCCTAGTAAAGAGGCCTATAGTGCTGCATTCAAACAAGTCCTAGCAAAGCATCAGTTGAAGATGCCTGCTTTAGCAATGCCTGTTCGTTACGCATTATTTGCGACGACCCAGACTCCTGCAATTGATTCTGTGTTGGTGGTTTTGGGTAAGGAGGAGGCCGTAAATAGGCTCTCAAAGGTAATCCAATAGCCAATTTGCGCACATGCACAAAAATAGGCTAAAATCTTGGATTGTTTTGAGTGTCTTGTAGTTTTATTGCGAGATTTCGGGGGTATAGCTCAGCTGGGAGAGCGCTTGCATGGCATGCAAGAGGTCAGCGGTTCGATCCCGCTTATCTCCACCAAGGATTCAAAACAAGGCAGTTTGCATTAGTCCAGGTCCCCATCGTCTAGAGGCCTAGGACATCACCCTTTCACGGTGAGTACGGGGGTTCGAATCCCCCTGGGGACGCCAGTTTCTTTTGGTTGAAGTACATAGTTTTACTTGATGTAATTTGGAGCGGTAGTTCAGTTGGTTAGAATATCTGCCTGTCACGCAGAGGGTCGCGGGTTCGAGTCCCGTCCGTTCCGCCAAATTCCAATATAAAAAGCCTCCAATACGGAGGCTTTTTATATTCCTGCCATGCTACCGTCAACTATTTATTTACCGCTGGTTTCGGTGCAGAAAAATATAAAGGCTCGACTGCTGGCATGAGCTGAGACAGTTGCTCAATTCTGGTATCACCAGAAGGATGGGTGGATAAGAACTCTGGTGAACCTTTGCCTTGAGTAATCTGATTCATTTTTTGCCATACGCTAATGGCTGCTTGGGGGTTATATCCAGCTCTAGCAGCAAGCTCTAAGCCAATGGCATCTGCTTCTGATTCATTTTGCCGAGAGTTGGGCAATACCAAGATGTATTGAGCTGCTTGATTAGCAGCGCCGATAGCAGATCCGTAACTGCCTGCAGCTGCCATCGCAATATTCACTACTGCACTTTGGGCCATGGCTTGAGATAAACGTTCTCGTCCATGCTCTCGTAATGCATGGGCAATTTCATGGCCCATAATTGCCGCAATCTCATCATCATTCAGATTGAGTTTCTCAATGAGGCCTGTATAAAAGGTAATCTTGCCTCCAGGCGCACACGTCGCATTCAGTATGGGGGCATTTATTAAAACCAACTGCCAATTCCACTGACGAGTGTCATCACGAAAAACACCGGTTTGAGCAATTAATCGATTTGAAATAAGCTTCAGCCTATCGTAGGTAGGCCCCGAGGTGATCAATATATTTTTTTCTTTAGCTTTTTTATTCTGCTCGTTGAAACTAATAGCAGAGAGGCGATCTACTTCAGATGCTGATACTGCCAAGAATTGGGATCGATTGACCCCAACAGCTCCTGACCTCGTGGTATTAGCACAGGCCAAGAGGATGGCGATTAGGGTGAGGCTAACAAATAACTTACAGCACACTACTTTGAACTGCATTGAATCTACTTATTTTTTAGGTGAAGTAATTGAAGCAGCCATGGCATCGTAATAAATCACTTTTACTTGTTCGCCGACTTTTACATCAGCCATTAGGGCAGGATTCTTTACTGCGACAGTAGTGATCTTTGCGCTAGGCCCCTTAACGGATACAAGTTTCTTTTCACGATTCACTTCCACAATATCAGCGATGATGGTCGTTTTATTGGCAATTGTTTCTGCAGGCTTTTCATTTGGCTTTGAGTTAGTGACGCTATTGGTTTCAACTTTGCTGCGTACACCGTCACTTTTTGTCTTAATTAACTCAATCGCTACTGCCAATTGGTAAGTCACGCTAAGACGATCACCTTTTTTAATCTGGTCAATATTGGTAATTTCTGGACCGGCGACAAATTTAGACTCACCTTCTTTATTTTTAAAAGTGATGGTGCGGGTTTTTTTATCCACGTGCAAAACATCGCCCTCATAAAGCAGGTAGCTGTTATCAACCACCGCAGCATCAATCACCATTGGCTTATTTCCGGCCTGGGTAGCGCTAGAGGGTTGTGCAACAGCCACGCTTGAGCATGCCAGACTAGCTGCAATTACCAAGGATATTTGGATAAATTGGGTATTCATTGTTTTCTTTCAAGGATAAAAGGGACTAAATTCAATATTAGCCTACTTTATTGACTTCCAGAGCTTCAGCGAGGCTGTATATGTCAAACTGGGCTACCTATATTTGTTAAGATTCCTCATTCCCAATCAACCCTTAAAAAAGGTACCCTATGCCACAATTTGCCGCTAATTTGACAATGCTATTCAATGAGGTCCCATTTTTAGAGCGCTTTGAGAAAGCAAACAAAGCTGGCTTTAAGGCGGTTGAGTTTCTATTCCCATACCCATTTTCGGCCTCTGAGATCAAGCAAAAGCTAGACCAATATCAACTCAAACTTGTATTGCATAACTTGCCTGCTGGAGATTGGGATGCAGGCGAGCGCGGCATTGCTTGCCTTCCAGATCGTCAAGCGGAGTTTCGTGATGGGGTCAGCAAGGCCATTGAGTACGCTAAAGCCCTAGGCGTGAATCAAGTCAATTGTTTAGCTGGCAAGACACCAGCAGGCGCTGATCTCAAAATACTCCATTCAACTTTCGTTGAAAATCTTCGTTATGCTGCGCAAGAGCTCAAGAAAGCGAATATCCGACTCCTCATAGAGCCGATTAATACCTTTGATATACCAGGATTCTTTTTAAACACAACAAAGCAAGCGACACACATTTTGGAAGAGGTAGCTTCTGACAATCTTTTTGTGCAATATGACATCTATCATGCCCAACGCATGGAAGGTGAGTTGGCTAATACGATTGAAAAGAATCTCGCTAAGATTGGGCACATTCAATTAGCTGACAATCCTGGGCGCAATGAACCAGGTACTGGTGAGATCAATTATGCTTATTTATTTAAATTTTTAGATCGAATTGGTTATCAAGGCTGGATTGGCTGCGAATACAAACCCGCTACTACAACAGAAGCTGGACTTGACTGGATCAAGCAACTCAATTCATAAGAATATTTTTGACCTATAGGAGACGTTATGAGTAATCAACTTAAACTCGGATTTATTGGCTTGGGAATCATGGGTGCACCGATGGCTGGCCATCTTGTCAGTGCTGGGCATCAGGTATTTATTAATACTCGCAGCAAAGTCCCGGCTGATCTTGCAAGCTCCAAAGCTACGCAATGTAGCACTCCCCGTGAGGTTGCAGAGCAGGCCGATATGATTTTTATGATGGTGCCTGATACGCCAGATGTTGAAAAAGTCTTATTTGGTGAAAATGGAATTGCTGCTGGACTTACCAAAGGTAAAACAGTAGTCGATATGAGCTCAATTTCACCTATTGCCACCAAAGAATTTGCAAAGAAGATTAATGCCCTCGGAGCTGACTATCTTGATGCGCCTGTATCGGGCGGTGAAGTTGGTGCAAAAAATGCAACTCTCTCTATTATGGTTGGCGGAGATGAGGCCGTTTTTAATAAAGTGAAACCAGTCTTTGATTTACTGGGCAAGAACATTAATTTAGTTGGCGGAAATGGTGACGGTCAGACTGCTAAAGTGGCTAACCAAATTATTGTTGCCTTAAATATTGAAGCCGTCGCTGAAGCCTTGGTGTTTGCTGCCAAGGCAGGGGCAGATCCAGCAAAGGTACGTCAGGCGCTGATGGGTGGATTTGCAGGTTCGAAGATTCTTGAAGTTCATGGCGAACGCATGGTTAAACGTACATTTGATCCAGGGTTCCGTATCGAATTACATCAAAAAGATTTAAATCTTGCCCTCAATAGTGCTCGTGCTCTAGGCGTTTCTTTGCCAAATACTGCTACAGCGCAAGAGCTATTTAATTCTTGTGCGGCTCATGGTGGTAAGGCATGGGATCACTCTGCTATGGTCAAAGCCTTAGAGAATTTAGCTAACTTTGAAATAGGACAAAAAGCATAACCCCCAGCAATGCCTTCAACACTGCTCGTTTATCTGCATGGTTTTCGTTCCTCGCCACGGTCAAGTAAAGCGGTCATGACTGGCGAGGCTGTGAAAACCTTGTCGAATTCTCTAAATCCCATTGAATGGTACTGCCCTCAGCTGCTGGCATCGCCAAAAGACAGTATGGATATGGTAACTACACATATCGATCAGTCTAAGGCTGACCGCATGGTGGTGATTGGATCCTCCTTGGGCGGTTTTTATGCGAATTACTTAGCTGAAAAATATGGTTGCCAAGCAGTTGCTCTAAATCCTGCGGTTTGGGCAGCGCGGGAACTTGCCCCACATGTAGGCATGATGACATCCTA
>CALQED020000057.1 GCA_943329505.2 Polynucleobacter meluiroseus
ACCGCTTTCAAAGCCTTGCCATCACGCATACCACCTGCAAGCTTTAAGAGTTCAGCAAATGGAGTGCCAAGAGGAACTTCATAATTACCGGGATGGACCACATCACCTGATACGGAGAAAATCTTGGTACCGCCATTATTAGGTTTACCAAGATCTAGATAAGCTTGACCACCGATGGCCAATACGAATGGCACCGCAGCGAATGTCTCGGTGTTATTAATTGTCGTTGGCTTGCCATACAAACCAAAGCTTGCAGGAAATGGTGGCTTAAAGCGTGGCTGACCCTTTTTACCTTCTAAGGATTCCAGCAAAGCAGTTTCTTCACCACAAATATAAGCACCCCAGCCTGGAGAAGCATGCAATTGGAATGAAAAGTCGCCGCCTAAAATCTGATTGCCCAAGTAACCAGCAGCACGTGCTTCCTCTAAGGCCTCTTCAAAGCGGGCATACACCTCCCAGATTTCTCCGTGGATATAGTTGTAGCCAACCGAAATCCCCATGGTGTACGCACCAATAATCATGCCTTCAATCAAAGCATGTGGGTTGTAGCGCATGATGTCGCGGTCTTTAAAAGTACCTGGCTCGCCTTCATCGCTATTACAAACTAAATATTTTTGCCCAGGGAACTGACGTGGCATAAAGCTCCACTTCAGGCCTGTCGGGAAGCCTGCACCACCACGACCACGCAGGGAGGAAGCCTTTAATTCTGCAATGATGGATTCAGGCGCAACCTTGTCATTAATTAAACGACGCAACTGCTGATAACCACCACGGCTTTCATAATCTTTGAGACGCCAGTTATCCCCATTGAGTCCAGCAAGGATTAAGGGCTTAATGTGGCGATCGTGCAAGCTGGTCATGCTGACTTTCCTTCTGCACGAAGCTCATTTAAGAGCACATCAATTTTTTCTTTACTCATAAAGCTACACATGCGCTTGTCATTCACGAGCATCACCGGTGAATCACCGCACGCACCCATACACTCACCCTCTTTTAAGGTGAAGGTGCCACAAGGCGTTGTTTCGTTAAAGCCAATACCCAAGGTATCTTTTAAGTAATGGGCTGCAGTTTCACCGTGGGTTAACTGACAAGGCAAATTTGTGCAGATCACTAACTTGTATTTGCCAATCTTCTTTGTGTTGTACATGTTGTAGAAGGTGGCCACCTCTTCTACTGCAATGGTTGGCATTTCTAAGATTTGCGCAACCGTGGCAATCACTTCGGCAGATACCCAACCTACTTCTGTTTGAGCGGCAATCAAAGCAGCCATGACTGCTGACTGCTTTTGCTCTGGCGGATATTTAGCGACGTTACGGGCAATATCTGCCAGCGTTTTATCGGATAGTTGGAGAGTAGTCGTCATGAAATAATCCTTGGAACGCCGCCTTAGCGATCAATCTCTCCGAAAACAATATCTTGCGTACCAATAATGGTGACCGCATCTGCCAACATATGGCCACGTGACATCTCATCCATAGCGGAAAGATGCACAAAACCTGGAGCACGAATCTTTAGACGATATGGCTTATTGGCACCGTCTGAGATTAAGTAAATACCAAACTCACCTTTAGGATGCTCAACTGCTGAGTAAGCCTCACCATTCGGAACATGCATACCTTCAGTAAAGAGTTTGAAATGGTGAATCAATTCTTCCATATTGGTCTTCATATCCACACGCTTTGGTGGGGCAACCTTATGGTTGTCGCTCATGACAGGACCTGGATTGGCTTTTAACCAAGCAATACATTGCTTAATGATGCGATTCGATTGACGCATCTCTTCCATGCGCACTAAATAACGATCATATGAATCGCCATTTACGCCAACAGGAATATCAAAGTCGAGACGGTCATAGACTTCGTACGGCTGCTTTTTACGTAAATCCCATTCAATTCCAGAACCACGCAACATCGGACCAGTAAAACCAAGCTGCAACGCACGCTCAGGAGTCACGATACCAATATTAACTAGGCGTTGTTTCCAAATACGGTTATCGGTCAGCAGATTGCAATATTCATCCACGTTAGCATCAAAACCATTGCTAAATTGCTCAATGAAATCAAGCAATGATCCGCTACGATTTTCATTCAAACGCTTGACAGCAGAAGCACTACGAATTTTAGATTGATCATACTGAGCCATTTGCTCTGGCAGATCACGATAGACCCCACCTGGGCGATAGTAAGCAGCATGCATACGCGCACCCGATACTGCTTCGTACATATCAAAAATATCTTCACGATCGCGGAAGGCATACAAAAATACCGCCATTGCACCAACGTCAAGACCATGACAACCGATCCATAGCAAGTGGTTCAATAAGCGCGTAAGCTCGTCATACATGACGCGGATATACTGCGCGCGTAATGGCACATCGACTTGCAATAATTTTTCAATCGCTAATACATAAGCATGCTCATTGGACATCATGGACACATAGTCCAAACGATCCATATAAGGAACGTTCTGAATCCAGGTTCGAGTCTCAGCGAGCTTCTCAGTTGCTCGGTGTAACAGACCAATATGCGGGTCTGCACGTTGGATCACCTCACCATCTAACTCAAGCACTAGGCGTAATACGCCGTGGGCCGCCGGATGCTGGGGACCAAAATTGAGGGTGTAGTTCTTAATTTGCGCCATGACTTAAACCGGACCTCCGTACTGTTCTTCACGAACGATACGTGGCGTAATCTCACGCGCTTCAATGGTGACGGGCTGATAGACAACGCGCTTTAACTCTGGGTCATAACGCATTTCTACATTACCGCTAATGGGGAAGTCTTTTCTAAATGGATGGCCAATAAAGCCATAGTCGGTCAAGATGCGACGTAAATCTTCATGGCCTTCAAAAATGATGCCAAAGAGGTCAAATGCTTCACGCTCAAACCAGTTAGCTGAATTCCAAACAGGCGTAATGGATGCCACCAGCGGATAGCTATCATCCGGAGCAAATACGCGTAAACGTAAACGCCAATTATGTTGAATCGAAAGTAAGTGGCTGACGACGCCAAAACGCTGACCACTCCAAGCGCCATCACGGAAGTCTTGATAGTCAACACCACATAAGTCGATGAGTTGCTCAAAAGCCAATGATGGGTCATCGCGTAGCAAAAGTGCAGATTCAAGATAAGTATCAGCATTGACCACCACGGTCACTTCACCTAAGGCAGTTTCGATAGACTGAATGCGCTTACCTAAAACCTTCTCAAGATTGGCAGCTAAGTGAACTAAACGATCTGACATGGTTTAGCCTTTCCGCGCAATCGTGCTAGTGCGGGCAATCTTAGATTGCAATTGAATAATCCCGTAGATCAATGCTTCTGCCGTTGGCGGGCAACCAGGCACATAGATATCGACCGGCACGATACGGTCGCAACCACGGACGACCGAATAGGAGTTATGGTAATAACCGCCACCGTTCGCACAAGAGCCCATAGAAATGACCCAACGAGGCTCTGGCATTTGGTCGTACACCTTACGCAGTGCTGGGGCCATCTTGTTGCAAAGCGTACCGGCAACAATCATCAAATCTGATTGCCGTGGAGATGGACGGAATACCACACCAAAACGGTCTAAGTCATAACGGGAGGCGCCTGCATGCATCATCTCTACTGCGCAGCAAGCTAAACCAAAGGTCATTGGCCAAAGAGAGCCGTTGCGAGTCCAGTTAATCAACTGGTCTGCAGTGGTAGTCACAAATCCTTCTTTTAGAACGCCTTCTAATGCCATATCGATCACTCCCAGTCGAGAGCGCCCTTTTTCCAGATATAAACAAATCCCACAATGAATTCCAAGAGGAAAATCACCATAGAGGCGTAGCCAAACCAGCCAAGATCACGTAATGCAACACCCCATGGGAACAGGAAAGCGGTTTCAAGATCAAACAAAATAAAGAGGATGGCAATTAAGTAGTAGCGTACATCGAACTTCATGCGTGCATCTTCGAACGCTTCAAAACCGCACTCATAGGGTGAGAGTTTTTCAGCATTAGGCTTCGAAGGAGCCAGAATTTTTCCAAGGAACATGGGGACTAATCCCACCCCAATACCTACGAGGATAAAAAGCAGAACAGGAAAGTAATTAGCGAGATTCAATATAGTCCTGAGTCGTTCGTCTAGTAAATCTTCTAAAGCAAAAATTATTCTTCATACCACTACATCATCACTTGATATAGAGCAAGAAGCTCCATAAATACTACTTTTTGGTGCCGACGGCGAGACTCGAACTCGCACAGCCTAAGCCACTACCCCCTCAAGATAGCGTGTCTACCAATTTCACCACGTCGGCATCTTGCAAAACCCATCAATTCTACTGCATTGCACCACTGAACTACCCCAAATTTGGGACAGAAAAATCAATAAAAACCTACTCTTTTACTTAGGCACTGCTGGCTTGGTGGGATCCTGAGTTGGGGCCGGAGTTGGTGCAACGGGTGCCGCTGGCGCCACTACTGGAGCAACTGTTCCAGACAGAACACCAGGGCTCACTTCCTTCTTACTCCCAACCCATGTAATACCTAAGGTGCAGATAAAAAATACTGCGGCAAAAATGGCGGTTGTATGTGACAAAAAGTTTGCAGACCCGCTAGCGCCAAATAAGCTACCGGAAGCACCGGATCCAAAGGCAGCGCCCATATCAGCGCCCTTACCTTGTTGCAATAGCACTAACAAAATCACAGCCAAAGCTGAAATTACCTGTAACACGATTAATAAAGTCTTAAACCATTCCACAGCTTATCTCCAAATAAAAAATCTATGCCTGACAGATCGCCAGAAAATCTTGAGGATTTAAAGAAGCTCCCCCAACCAATCCGCCATCAATATCGGGCATGGCAAACAATTCAACGGCATTGTCAGGGTTGACGCTGCCACCGTACAAAATGCCTACATGTGAGGCGACATCCAGATCAAATTCAGCTAACTGCAGACGGATATGACGATGCATATCCTGGGCAATATCAGCGCTTGCCACTTTTCCAGTACCAATCGCCCACACGGGCTCATAGGCAATTAAACAGTCAGCCAAACGATCTTGCAAAACAGAAACTTGTTTAGCGATCTGACCACAAACAACCTCTTGGGCTCTGCCAGAGTTGCGCTCATCTGCAGTCTCACCAACACAAATCACGGGAGTCATCCCATGATCTAAAACTTGTAAGGCCTTAGCGGCCACCACTTCATCAACCTCATGGTGCATTTGGCGACGCTCAGAGTGGCCAACAATGACGTAGCGGCATCCTAACTCTTTGAGCATCGCAGCACTTGCCTCACCAGTGTAGGCGCCTGAGGACTCTGCCGAAGCATCTTGCGCGCCTAGACTTAAAAAAGCCAAGGAGTGTTCTTTAATTAAACTGCCGCATTGGGCCAGATACGGAAATGGTGGGCACACTGCAAATTGACGACCTGCAGGCATACCCCTTTCCATGCCGCGCGCAACTGTCTTGATCCAATCTTGATTACTCGCAAGACTGCCATTCATTTTCCAATTGCCGATGACGATCAGTGGGCGCATATGCTAATGAGTAATTAAACGGTCAGAACAATCTTGCCAACATGCTCAGAAGACTCCATCAATCGATGGGCATCTGCTGCTTGTTCCAGCGTAAATGTTTGATAGATCGCAGGCTTTAACTTGCCAGCATTGAGTAAAGGCCAAACCGTTTCATAAAGCTGTTTGGTAATTTGTTTCTTAAATGACACTGGACGTGGGCGCAAGGTTGAGCCAGTAATCGTCAAACGACGACGCAGAATTTGATTGGTACTGACTTCTGCTTTTGATCCGCCCTGAATTGCAATAATGACGATCCGGCCATCATCAGCCAAGCAATCAATTTCGCGCTGAACGTAATCACCAGTCACCATATCAAGGATGACATTGACACCTTTGCCATCCGTTGCTTTCTTAACTTCTTCCACAAAGTCCTGCGTCTTATAGTTAATCGCTAGATCAGCGCCCAACTTTAAGCAAGCAGCACACTTTTCATCTGTACCAGCAGTTACGAATACTTTATGGCCGAGGGCTTTAGCCAGCAAAATTGCTGTCACACCAATACCACTTGAGCCACCCTGTACCAACAAGGTTTCACCTGGAGATAATTGACCACGCATGAAGACATTGCTCCACACGGTATAGAAAGTCTCTGGCAAGGCTGCGGCTTCTTGATCAGTAAAGCCAGTCGGATAAGGTAAGCACTGAGCAATCGGAGCAGTACAAAGATCTGCGTATCCGCCACCCTGAACTAAAGCACACACCTTATCGCCAATCTTCAAACCAATTGCATTATCAGCATGGGCTAAGTCGCCACCAATAATTTCACCAGCAACTTCAAGACCTGGAATATCGGATGCCCCTGCAGGAACAGGGTAATGCCCTTTACGTTGTAAAACGTCAGGACGATTAATCCCTGCTGCTAAGACTTTGATCAAGACTTCGCCAGAACCAGCAGCAGGAACCGCTGGATCTGGGCGAGTGGCGGGCACCAACATTTCTGGTGCCCCAAATTCTTTGATCTCAATTGCGCGCATCAAATACTCCTAAGGCTTCTGAGAAATACTGACTTAAGCTGTTTCGTCAGTCGCTGGAGCAACTTCTGCAGTAGCGCCTGCCAAAGGAGCAATCGTGCCACCCTCGTCAGCCATTGCTGCTTTGAGAGAGAGACGTAAACGACCACGCTCATCAGCAGCAAGCAACTTCACGCGCACAACTTGACCTTCTTGCAAATAATCTTTGACTTCTTTGACACGCTCATTGGAGATTTCAGAGATGTGCAAGAGACCGTCTTTACCCGGAAGAATGTTTACCAAAGCGCCGAATTCAAGCAACTTCACTACTGGACCTTCGTAGATCTTGCCTACTTCAGCTTCAGCAGTAATGCCTTCGATGCGAGCTTTTGCTTCAGCCATGCCTTCGGCACTAGTAGAAGCAATCGTGACGGTACCGTCATCTTTGATATCAATGCTGCAACCAGTTTCTTTAGTTAAAGCTTGAATGGTTGCGCCGCCCTTACCAATGACTTCACGGATCTTGTCTGGATGAATCTTGAATGACACCATGCGTGGAGCATGAGCTGACAATTCGGTACGAACTGAACCCATCGCTTCTTGCATTTTGCTCAAGATGTGCAAACGGCCTTCTTTAGCTTGCGCCAAAGCCACTTGCATAATTTCTTTAGTAATACCTTGAACTTTGATGTCCATCTGGAGTGCAGTAATACCGTTAGCAGTACCTGCTACCTTGAAGTCCATATCGCCTAGGTGATCTTCGTCGCCCAAGATATCGGTCAACACAGCAAAACGGTTACCAT
>CALQED020000058.1 GCA_943329505.2 Polynucleobacter meluiroseus
CACCGCTAACACCTTAATTTATATGCGTGAGCGGGGTATTGTCCTCGATGAGCCCTCGGTCGTGGCGATTCGCCAAGAAGGTGGCCCAAATGGCAAAAAGACCATTTTGGCCGTCGGAAAAGAGGCAAAAGCGATGTTGGGTCGTGTTCCAGGGAATATTGAAGCAATTCGTCCTATGAAAGATGGTGTGATTGCTGACTTCACCATCACCGAACAAATGCTCAAGCAATTTATCAAGCTTGTGCATGAAAGTAAACTTTTAAAACCAAGCCCACGCATCATTATTTGCGTTCCTTGTGGATCCACGCAAGTTGAGCGTCGCGCCATACGTGAATCTGCATTGGGCGCAGGTGCCTCGCAAGTATTTTTGATTGAAGAGCCTATGGCTGCAGCAATTGGTTCTGGCTTACCAGTTTCTGAGGCTGCTGGCTCTATGGTCGTCGATATTGGTGGTGGTACAACTGAAGTTGGCGTGATGTCATTAGGCGGCATGGTCTACAAAGGATCTGTGCGGGTTGGTGGTGATAAGTTTGATGAAGCGATTACAAATTACATTCGCCGCAACTACGGGATGCTGATTGGTGAGCAAACTGCCGAGTTAATTAAGAAAACGATTGGTTCTGCATTCCCTGGCGCAGAAGTGCGCGAGATGGAAGTCAAAGGACGCAATCTTTCTGAAGGTATTCCACGTAGCTTCACTGTCACTAGCAATGAAATTCTAGAAGCATTGACCGATCCATTAAATCAAATTGTGACTGCGGTTAAAGCTGCGCTTGAGCAGATCCCGCCAGAATTGGCCTCTGATATTGCCGAACGCGGCATGATGCTCACAGGCGGCGGAGCCTTATTGCGTGACCTTGACCGCCTCTTGCTTGAAGAAACCGGTTTACCAATCCATGTAGCGGAAGATCCTTTAACCTGCGTAGCCCGTGGTTGTGGTATCGCTCTTGAGCGCATGGATAAGTTGGGCGGAGTGTTTTCGCACGAGTAAGCGACATACACGTCGATCAGGGAATTGCGACATAGCGCTCCACCACTTTTCAGACAGGGCATTCCAGCCTTACTTAAACTGATTGTCTGTCTGTCGATCAGCATTGCTCTAATGCTGATCGATTTTCGTTTCAAAGCACTCGATCCCATACGCAATAATGTGAATTGGGTTTTGCGTCCGCTTGAATACGTCATGATGATGCCCCGCAATGTCTTCGAAGCAGCCTCAGAATATTTCACCACTCGCTCGACCCTCGACCAAGAAAATCAAGTGATGAAAGTTCGCCAAGCAGAGCTCTCGCTGTTGGCAAATCAATCTGAATTTTTAATGGTTGAGAATCAAAATTTACGCGAGTTGATGGCATTGCAAAAACAAGTGCCCTTTAAAACTCTGCCAGTAGAAATTCTATTTAATCCGCCTAATCCTATTTCACAACGCATTGTGATTAATCGCGGTAGCAATGATGGTCTTAAGCTGGGTAACCCTATCGCCAATGACGCTGGCATTCTTGGTCAGGTAGTACGCCTTTATGAGCGCTCTGCTGAGGTCTCGCTATTGGAAGACCGTGACTTTGCCGTTCCTGTCCAGGTAGCTCGTAACGGCCTACGCGCAGCAGTTTTTGGGGCTGGGCGCGGCAACCCCTTGGAGTTACGCTACTTACCTGTGGCCAGCGACCTAGAAGTGGGCGATATTTTGCTGACCTCCGGAATTGATGGTGTTTATCCGCCCGGTTTTGCTGTAGCAGTCATCAGCAAAATTGAGCGTAATGCTGACAAGAACTCTTCCAACGTCTTTTGCGTGCCAGTAGCGGCAGTGAATCGCTACCGCCAAGCCCTCGCTTTTTTATATGATCCACAATTTGACGCGAAAGCGCCGACTATCAACAATAAATCTCCATCAGGGGCGCCCGTAACTAATGCCCCAGGCCGCCGACAAACTCGTGCGCGAGGGATGCAATGATTGATTTCCAAAGCGGCTATATTCTGCGCCCGGTAAATCCGGTATTTATTTATTTCAGCTTGTTATGTGCGCTCCTATGCAATCTTTTACCGATTGGTAACTATGGATGGGTGCCAGATTGGCTCATTATTTGTATTGTGTTTTGGAATATTCATCAGCATCGTTATGTTGGTGTGATCTGGGCATTCATCTTAGGCCTGATGATGGATGTACACAATTCAGACCTATTGGGATTGCACGCATTTAGTTACTCACTGGTTGCTTATATTGCGATCTCGTGGCATCGCCGTATTGTGGCGCTGACCGTGCTCTCACAAGCATTGCATCTGCTACCAATCTTCTTGCTAGTCTCTTTGTTTCCAGTGCTAGTGCACTGGGCCTTGAGTGGGGAGTTTTACTGGTGGGCTCTAACGGGTGCCATTCAAGCGTTGATCGAAGCCATGCTTTGGCCAATTGCGACCCGCATTTTGCTGGCGCCTCAACGTCGTCCGATTGACGTTGATCACAACCGCCCACTTTAAGAAACTCTATGGTTTCTTTCAAAAAGCCTGACCTCGATTCATTTCAAGAGCGCATTCATATTGCGACTCTGTTTGTTACATTTTGCTTTTTACTTTTGGTGACCCGCTTGGTATGGTTACAACTCATTAGCCATGGCAAATATGCCTTGCTTGCCGAAAGTAATCGCATTGCTTTAGTTCCAGCCCCTGCAAATCGTGGCTTGATCATCGACCGTAATGGGATCGTGATTGGAAGAAACTACTCTGCCCTAACCTTGGATGTGAATGCAGAAGAAATTAAGGGCAATGTAGATCAGCTGATTAATGATCTTTCTGAAATCATCGACATTTCACCTAGAGATCGCCGTAATTTCAAGCGCTCTTTAGAGGATTCTCGCAATATGGGCACTTTTCCCTTGCGCTCAATGCTCAATGAGGCTGAAACCGCCCGTTTTATGGCTAATCGCTATCGCTTCCCAGGGGTAGAGATCCGAGCCAGAAGTTTTCGTGAATACCCCTATAACGAACTGGCATCGCATTTAATTGGGTATATCGGCCGAGTATCCCAGCGGGATAAAGAGCGGATGCAGTCTGAAATTGAAAACTCAAAAGTAGATGATCCCGATGCATTACAAGCCTCTTTCTTGCCAGGCATTCAATATGTTGGAAAAATTGGCTTAGAGCAAAGTTATGAAACTGTTTTGCGAGGTGTGCCTGGCTATGATCAAGTAGAAATTACCGCAGGCGGTAAACCAGTACGCACGCTGTCTAGCTCGCCTTCGGTTCCAGGTAAAAATCTGGTGCTCTCTGTCGACATCAAATTGCAATATTTGGTTGAGCAGTTATATGGAAATTTCCGCGGCGCATTTGTCGCCATTGAGCCTGAAACCGGTGATGTGTTGGCGTTTGTATCTAAGCCTAACTTTAACCCTAATGATTTTGTTGAGGGCATTGATTCGGTTACCTGGAAAGAGTTGAATGACTCCCCACAAAAACCGCTATATAACCGCCCGCTAAAAGGTATTTATCCGCCCGGGTCAACCTATAAGCCATTCATGGCACTGGCGGCGCTTGAAAATAAAAAGCGCACTCCCTCGCAAACCATTTCTGATCCCGGTTATTTTGATTTTGGCAATCACACCTTTCGCGACGATAAAAAGGGTGGTCATGGCATTGTTGATATGCAAAAGTCAATTGTTGAATCTTGTGACACTTACTACTACTTACTTGCACGTGACATGGGTGTAAACATGATGCATGACTTCATGAAACCGTTTGGCTTTGGTCAAATTACTGGCATTGATTTACAGGGCGAATCTAGAGGGGTGCTGCCATCGACCGAATGGAAGAAAAATACTTTCAAAAAACCAGAGCAGCAAAAGTGGTACGAGGGCGAAACGATTTCATTGGGAATTGGCCAGGGATACAACTCCTTCACGATTTTGCAACTCTCGCATGCGATGGCCAATCTAACCAATAATGGCGTTGTCATGAAACCCCATTTAGTAAAAGCCATTGAGGACCCATTTACTCGCAAGAGAGTGTTGACTACTCCGAAAGAGAGCTACCGTATTCCCCTGAGCCAAGAAAATATTGAGGTCATCAAAAAGGCAATGGTTGAGGTTAACGTGACTGGAACATCTACAGCGGCCTTCAAGGGGGCGGGGTATGTTGCCGGAGGCAAGACTGGAACTGCGCAAGTATTTAGCTTGAACTCAAAAGAGTACAAGCATAGTTCTACTGCGGAGTTCTTGCGTGACCACGCCTTGTATATTGCTTTTGCTCCAGCAGAAAAACCCACCATTGTTATTGCAATGGTCGTTGAGAATGCAGGCTTTGGGGCGCAATATGCAGCACCCATTGCACGTAAAGCCTTGGATTACTACATTGAAGGCAAATGGCCTAAGGAGGTTCCTGAATGGAAAAGAGCCCCATAAAAAAAATCCAAGCACTATTCTTTAGTTTTTTTGCTGGATTAGATCGCCAGCTAGGCCTTATTCTGCTTGGCTTAGTAGCTATAGGCTTCTTTACTTTTTTATCCGCAAGTCAAAACACTCCCGTACAAATTGCTGATGAATTACGTAACCTTGCGCTCTCTTTTGCAGTGATGTGGATAGTCTCTCGCATTCCACCTAAGTGGCTTGAAATGGGGGCTGTTTGGATTTATGGCCTTGGCGTTGCACTTTTGGTTGCGGTTGCAGTCTTTGGCCTAATTAAAAAAGGTGCACGTCGTTGGCTCAATATTGGATTTGTGATTCAACCGTCTGAGATCATGAAGATTGCAATGCCACTGATGCTTGCTTGGTATTTTCAAAAACGTGAAGGCATTCAGAACAGCTGGGATTACGCGGTTGCGGGAATCATTTTAATCATCCCTGTTTTTTTAATTGCGCGTCAACCAGATCTCGGGACGTCCTTATTGGTTTTTGCTGCCGGCCTCTACGTCATTATCCTAGCCGGCTTACCCTGGAAATGGATACTACCCTTCGTGGTCATTGGTGTTATAGGAATTTTGCTGATTATTATTTTTGGCAGCACAATTTGTGCGCAAGATGTTGCCTGGCCTTTGGTACATAACTATCAAAAGCATCGTATCTGCACTTTGCTTGACCCCAGTAGCGATCCACTTGGTAAAGGCTTTCATACGATTCAATCTATGATCGCAATTGGTTCAGGTGGATTCTTTGGTAAGGGTTGGTTTCAAGGCACGCAAGCGCATTTAGAATTCATTCCCGAAAAGCATACTGACTTTGTCTTTGCAGTTTTATCGGAAGAGTTTGGTCTACTTGGAAACCTTGTGCTGCTGGCACTTTTCTTTGCGCTCATTAAGAGAGGCTTGGCTATTTCTGCAAGTGCTCCTAATTTGTTTACACGCCTATTAGGCGCTGCAGTTACCCTGATTTTCTTTACCTATGCTTTTGTCAACATTGGCATGGTGAGCGGCTTGCTTCCAGTAGTGGGGGTTCCATTACCATTCATTAGTTATGGCGGCACTGCATTGGTCACATTAGGATTTGGGGCTGGCATCTTGATGAGTATTCATCGACATCGACGCTTAGTACAAAGTTAAATCTACATCGCTGCAAATCAGAATTTGAGAAATCTGCAAGAAACAAAAAAGCCCGGCATGCCGGGCTTTTTTATCAACAGCAAAAGAATTACTTCTTACGCTTGTTAACTGAATCTTTAAATGCTTTACCAGCAGAAAACTTAACAGTTTTAGCAGCAGCAATTTTGAGTGGCTCACCAGTTTTTGGATTGCGGCCCATACGTGCAGCGCGCTTACCAGACGAGAAAGTACCAAAACCGATCAGCTGTACTGAATCGCCTTTAGTAACAGCTTTGATAATGTTCTCAATTGCAGAATTCAATGCGAATTCAGCTTTAGCTTTAGAGATCTCCGCGTCGTCAGCAATTGCTGCGATTAGTTCGGCTTTGTTCAAGTGAAGCTCCTTATAGATATTGATGTCGGCGCACATTGCGCTTACATGATTTTAACCACAAAAAATTACAAAAATAAAGCTGGGCAATAATAATTTTTAAAACTACTACAAATTAATCATTCAAAACTTCTATGCCGGAAACAAAATATTCCGTATCCCCAAAACACGTTGTCGGCAATCCAATGTGCTGATCATATTTTAGGGCTACTTTTTTCCCTAGGTTGCTATTTATTTTTTGCGCCACAGCATCATCTCGCACCGTAAAGAGGAATTTTTCTGACATGGTGCCCGGCATTGAAACCATCGCCAACTCACCTTCCCATGTTTTGCATAAATACCCTCGATGGGAGAATTTTTGTACGTATCCAGCCCGCTCTCCACTACCGTAGCTCCAGCTTAGCATGACCCATGTATAGGCTGAAATACCCACTAAGCCAATTAAAACAAGGCTTAAGAGCCACTTTATAAAGCTATTCATGCGATCTTCCCCGATCTATATCCACATTAACCCTAGCTGGGCATCCATCATAATCCCCTGACTCCCTTTGAGTATATGGGGATAAAAAGGTAATAAATAGTCAATTTGGCATCTATATACAAATTAAAATGTGAATCATTACTCTAAATTGGCAGAATAAATGGAAGCGCGTCACATCGTCTTTTTTGTATTTGTAATATCGGCAATTTACGTCTATTACAGGGGTAAGGTACGTTTTGGCATAGTGAGATCACTTACCGACTATCAAGTTCTATTGGCGCCAGTAAATAGTCTGCTTTATTTATTCTCAAAAGTAAAAGCGGGGGCATTTGTCCCAGTAAACCAGTTTCCAGAAATGCAACCACTGCAAGATAACTGGGAAATGATTCGCCAAGAGGCGCTTTCTTTAAACGAAGATGGTGCCATTACCGCAGCCACGGGCTATAACGATATTGGCTTTAACTCTTTCTTTAGAACCGGTTGGAAGCGTTATCACCTCTATTGGTATGGCAAGGATATGCCTTCAGCCCAAGCTAGCTGCCCTAAGACAGTAGCCTTACTTAAAACCATTCCATCAATTAAAGCGGCCATGTTTGCCTCCCTGCCTCCTGGAGCGACATTGGTGCGCCACCGTGATCCCTATGCTGGCTCACTGCGTTATCACATTGGCCTAGTCACTCCCAACGACCCAAAATGCTTCATTGAGGTGGATGGCGAGCGCTATTTTTGGAAAGATGGTGAGGCGGTGATCTTTGATGAAACCTATATTCATTTAGCCGCTAACGAAACAGATCATCAACGAATCGTCTTATTTTGTGACGTTGAGCGCCCCGTTTATACAAAAGTAGTTCAGTTATTCAATCGCTGGTTTGGGCGCTATGTGATGAGTGCA
>CALQED020000059.1 GCA_943329505.2 Polynucleobacter meluiroseus
CTTGTTGCTTAGGCTCAGAAAGATAAGCTGTAATGCCAGGCAAAAAGGAATCAATATGACCTAAGTCCAACTTGCCTAACTGTTCCTGGAGTTGCTCTATGAGCTCTTGAGGGAGTTGTTCGGCGCAAGCTGTAGCGCTTTGTTTTGGATCAGAAAATTTCTGCTCAAGCCCAGGAATATTTTCTAAAGATTCGGCGAGTCGCCACAGACCCTCTTGGAGTAGCTCCCGATAACTTGGCGAACGAAAGCCTACAGACCAAGTTTGACAACCTGAATCTAAGGCTACTCCATCATGGGCTATCTGCGGGGGAAGATAGAGCATATCGCCAGGCTCGAGCACCCACTCTTGCTCAGATTGAAACTTGCGCAATATCTTGAGGGGCAGCTTGGGGTTGAGGCTCAAATCTGCTTGTTGGGAGATGCGCCATTTTCTTCTACCAGACATCTGGATTAAGAAAACATCGTAGGAGTCAAAGTGCGGACCAACACCACCACCAATGCCAGCAATACTAATCATTAAATCATCTAGGCGAGCATCTGGAATAAAGCGAAACCAAGATAGTATGGTTGCAGCCGCTGGATGATGCGCCTCCATCCCTTGTAGCAATAGCGTCCAATCAGACTGATTTGCTTTGGGAATCATTTTTTTCTGGAAGGGTCCATGATCAAAGCGCCATGGTTTAGACCGAATGAGCCGAGACTCTACCGTCTCTTGATTTGCAAAGTGAAGCAACTCTTCATGGGATATGGGGCTTCCTAGCGGGGCATTCATCTGAGCAGAGAGGCCAAATGCTGGAATGGCGCCTCGGACGAGTAATGGCTTTTTATGCCAATATCGCTTCATAAACTGTTCAGGGCTAATTCCCCCAAATAATGGCCAGGGCTGCTTTAAAGGCAGGTTTTGGGGTGCCTGGGGCGGTTGATAAGGCTTGCTCAAGTAAAATGAAGTCATAAAGTAAAGGCTAGTGTTAACTCATTAAAAACGAATGTACGACAAATTACGCATGAAGATTGAAAAAAATACCATCGTTTCCCTTCGATATAAGCTAACCGATGCACAAAACAATGTCATCGAGGAACCAGATTCTCCGATGGTATACCTGCATGGTGGCTACGAAGGAACTTTTCCTAAAATTGAGTCTTTGCTAGACGGTCAAGATATTGGTTACGAGGCATCGATTCAATTAGAGCCAAACGAGGCTTTTGGTGAATATGATCCAGAGCTACTCAAGATTGAACCGCGTGCCCGTTTTCCAGAGCCCTTAGAAGTCGGCATGCAATTTGAAGGCGTGCCACATTCTGAGGCAGAGTCTGACGATGATTTAGCAGACGATCCGGATGTGCCTGCTAATGCCGCTGACGATTCTGATGATGTCGATGATGAGCCCCTGATTTATACAGTGACTGATGTTGCAGATAACCAAGTAGTACTCGATGGCAATCATCCCTTAGCGGGAATGGCTTTACGTTTTTGGGTCCAGGTTGAAGATGTCCGCGCAGCTAGCGAAGAAGAAATTGAAAATCGTCACCCAGTGGGAGGCGAGAACTTCACCTTTGGCATGCCAAATGATGATACAGACGAAGAGGATTTTTTAGAAAAAACGCTGGGCTTACAAAACCAAGCACCGCGTATCTTGCATTGAGACGCAGGGCAGTCATTACTTTAATCACTCTTTAACTACTCTTTAAGCCACTCTTTAATAGCGTCAAGATCACGTTTAGTATCGCTATCAGCACTGGTTTCAGTAGGCGTATTGCTCAGCTTAGACAGTGCTTTTTCAAGCTGAGCAATTTTGGCTTCTTGCATAATTGTGGCGTCAATTAAACCCTTGAGTGCCATTGATACTGGGTCATCAACATTTGGCGTCACGCCATAAGCAGAAAAGTACTCTTTGGTTTTGCTTTCAGCACTTTGCGGTAGATCTGGATGCAAGATACGCGCTGGTATTCCAACGGCAGTCGCACCTGCTGGAATCTCTTTCAGTACAACGGCATTGGATCCAATACGAGCACCATCGCCAACCGTAAAGCCACCAAGTACTTTTGCGCCAGCACTGACTACAACCCCTTTGCCAAGCGTAGGGTGGCGTTTAACACCTTTGTAAAGAGAGGTGCCACCTAAGGTTACGCCTTGATAGATGGTGCAGTCATCGCCGATGTCAGTTGTCTCGCCAATTACTATCCCTAAGCCGTGATCTAAAAATACTCTACGACCAATTTTGGCGCCTGGATGAATTTCAATACCAGTAATAAAGCGGGATAGCATTGACAGTACACGGGCAATCCATTTAAGACCCAAGTTCCATAAAAAATGGGAGATGCGATGTAGCCACACTGCATGCAATCCTTGGTAGCAAGTTATGACCTCCAGGCGGTTTCTTGCAGCTGGGTCGCGCGCAATAATGGAGTCGACTTGGTCGAATAGTGAATTAAACATAGATCGATTTTAACGTTGCTAGCTTATTTTCTCAGGAGCATCTGTTTTGCGATGCCTCTGAGTAGGTCAATTTCTTCTTTGTGCAGGCGGCTACGGGCAAATAAAGCCTCTAAGCGGGACATGAGTTTCTTGGGGTTTGCCGGATCAAGATAGCCGATCGCTTCAAGCCCTTCACGCCAGTGGGCCAGCATGGCTGTTACAGCTGCTGGATCAGCAAACTGGGCAATATCAGTCCCAGTCCCCAGGTTTTTGGAAATATCCTGCCCTAACGCCTCTCTCAGCGTATAGGCGCAAACCATTAAGGCTTGTGCGAGGTTGAGCGACGGGTAATCGGGATTGGCATCTAGCCAAACCCGATGGGTACATAAGGAGAGGTGATGATTTTCTAAACCAGTTCTTTCTGGGCCAAAAACCAAGGCAACTTTCCCTTGATTGCGAACAGTTTGGGCAATCAATCTTCGAGCAGACTCCCAATCTAGTGCTGGGGGTCCAAATTCACGCTCGCGACTGGTTAATCCTAAAACCAGTGAGCAGCCTTGAACTACCTCAACAAGCGCCTCAGATTCTTGTGACGCTTCAAGCAGGTCAGCAGCACCGCTAGCCAAAGCAATCGCCTCTGCATGATTAGCAACCCCCTTGATCTTGGGTTTGATTAAATGAAGATCACTAAAGCCCATGGTTTTTAGGGCTCTTGCTGCGGAGCCTACATTGCCGGGGTGGCTCGTTTCTACGAGTACCCAGCGTAAGAGGTGGGCTTGATCAATATCCATGGGTTTCTTAGCTTTGGTTGAGTCTTGGGTACAAAATGCAAATCGTTTAGAATCAGGGTATTAGCTTGGTATTGTCATGCAGTTTGGGCAATATCACAGGCCCGTTCTTATTTAATTTGTCCATCAATACTATGCATCCCATGTTAAATGTGGCCATCAAGGCTGCCCGTCGTGCTGGAACCGTTATAAATCGAGCTTCTCTCAATTTAGAGCGTCTTCAGGTTGATCGCAAACAGCACAATGATTTTGTGACTGAGGTGGACAAAGCCGCAGAAGCGGCCATTATCGAAACCCTCAGTGAGGCCTATCCAACCCATGGATTTTTGGCCGAAGAAACCGGTGAGCACAATGCGAATGCCGAGAACGTGTGGATCATTGATCCCTTAGATGGCACTACTAATTTTATTCATGGCTTTCCCCAATATGCAGTTTCAATCGCCTTAGCGGTGAATGGCGTCACCCAACAGGCCGTTGTCTACGATCCCACACGTGATGAACTATTTACTGCGACGCGTGGAGCAGGAGCATATTTAGATCGTCGGCGTTTACGCGTTGGCACTCAAGATCGTTTAGTGAGCTGTTTGATCGGCACTGGTTTTCCTTATCGTGAAGATCAAGATTTAGAAAAATATCTCAAGATATTTGCAGAGATGTCTCGTCAATGCGCAGGTCTACGTCGACCTGGAGCTGCCTCTTTAGACTTAGCTTATGTAGCGGCAGGTCGTTACGATGGATTTTTTGAAAGCGATCTGAAGCCATGGGATATGGCTGCTGGTGCTTTATTGATTACTGAGGCTGGCGGCCTTGTGGGAAATTACCGCGGTGAAGAGGGCTTCCTAACGAGCGGTGAAGTGATGGCAGCCAATCCACGTATCTATGCACAAATGGTACAAATACTCTCTAAGTACTCAGCTTCTTAAGGCTATTTCTTAAACCTCAGTAGCAGATTTATCTCAAGCTTTGATGAGGTCGATAGAGTGAGCACCTTGTTCATTGATCAAGAGTGCGCTCGCTCTTGGGCGTGCACCATCAGGATGATCTAAATCCCAGTCTGAGAGTACCCAGCGTTGCCAAGCTTGATTGCCTAACTGTTCCTGGTGATGTGCCGGTAGATGAGTGTGCCCATGAATCAACCGACTGCTTGAATGGCTCCGCATGGTTGCCGCGCAGGCCTCTAGAGTCACGTTAGTCTTCCTCTGATTTTCAGAGTAACTCGCTCTAGCATTCGATTGATATTTTATGTGGCTATTACTGCGTAAATGATTGGCTATCGAGCGGCGCCAAGTTAACGGTAAGCTAAGGAATATTTTTTGTAACCAGGGCTTTCTGACCCAACTGCGAAATATTTGATAGCCTACATCTGCAGTACATAAGGCATCACCATGCGCCAAGAGATATTGTTGACCTGCAAGCTCCACCAAGGACGGATCAGTTAACTTCGTCATACCCGTTTTTTTTAAGAAACTAGGGCCAATCAGAAAATCACGATTGCCGTGGAGGTAATATGTTTTGGTTTTAGAAGACAACTGAGCAAGGGCACGTTTCACTTCTAGCTGAAAAGGGGATTGTGCGGAAGTATCATCACCCACCCAGTATTCAAAGAGGTCACCCAAAATAAAAACAGCCTCGACCTGAGGAGCATCTTTTTCACAGAAGTCAAAAAAACGCTGCGCCGTCAAGGGCATTGACGGCGTCAGGTGAAGGTCTGAGATGAGCAGCGCGCTCGCGTGATGCGGGATCATTCCTCGAGAACGGTAGCCTTCTCAATCACCACATCTTCAGCAGGCACATCCTGATGAAAGCCAGTAGTACCAGTTTTGACTTTACGAATCGTATCAACCACATCCATGCCATCAGTCACCTTGCCAAAGACTGCATAGCCCCAGCCTTGGGCATTAGGGGCGGTATGGTTTAAAAAATCATTGTCGTTAATGTTGATAAAGAACTGCGCAGTTGCTGAGTGAGGATCGCTAGTCCGAGCCATGGCTACAGTACCGCGCTCATTCTTTAAACCGTTATTAGCTTCATTTTCAATTTCAGCACCAGTCGGCTTTTGCTTCATGCCGGCAGTCATGCCGCCACCCTGAATCATAAAGTTATCAATGACGCGATGAAAGATCGTGTTGTCGTAATGCCCGCTTTTTACATATTGCAAAAAGTTAGCGACGCTCTTAGGTGCTTTAGCTGCGTCAAGAGTGAGGGTGATATTACCCTTGTTAGTTTTTAGGAGTACCTTCGCCATTGCTTGATTTACTTTCTGGAGAGTTAGTGGAGGGAATATTGGTGCCTCGGGCTTGAGGCTTTAATAGATTTAAGAGGGCTTTAGCGCGATTGGCATACAGGCGCTGATTGAGTTGGGTATTTAGTGCAGCGTCTTCATAGGCCTTAGCACCAAGACGGACATAGACTTCACCCAGATTAGCAGCGGCAGTACTGTAGCTTGGGCGTAGCTTCAGAGCCAGCTCTAGATAGTCGCGGGCCTCAATCCATTGGCCTTGATTCGCTGAGATTGCAGCCAGGTTGTTGTAAGGCTCGGGCAGTTCTGGAAATTGCTGAGTGATTTCCATTAAGGTGTTTTTAGCACTAGCAAAATCCCGTAATTCAATTTGCAGGCGGGCTTTGACAAATCGCAATTGAACATTGCGGGGAGTCTTTTTTAATTGGCTATTAATTAAATCAATCGCTTCTGGATATTTGCGGGCCTTGACTAATTTTTCAACATCTGCCGGCACCGCATTTTTCGTGATGGGGTTAGGCTCAATAATTAAGAAAGATAAAAACGGTACACCAACCGTTTCGGATAGCTCTGGATTTAGTGGGTCGTATGGCGAATCCGTAGAGAGCCTTGGTGGATCGGTAGGACCATAGCCGCCTAAATAGGCTTGGGTTTTTGCTTCAGGAGAAGTCGCTGCTTGTTTATTCAAGGCAGCAATTTCAGCGTTTGCTTGTTGTTGAGCAGGAGTGCTGCACCCCGCCAATACCAAAAAGCTCATGACAATAGCAAAAGCCATCAAAAGGCTGGAGATTGGTGCTTTTAGGGTGGCAAACATAAGGGAAGGGGTAAAAAACTGGCTCATTCGATATACTCAGCGCTCAGTCTAACAAATTGGCGCTACTTGCCTCACCTTTATAGCCCTATGCTGCAAATCTATAACACTCTAAGCCGTTCTAAACAGGTTTTTAAGCCCATCCTACCGGGTAAGGTGAAGATGTATGTCTGCGGCATGACGGTCTACGATTTTTGCCATATTGGCCATGCCAGGGTCATGATTGTGTTTGATATGGTGGTGCGCTGGCTCAGAGCTAGTGGCTATGAGGTGCTCTATGTCCGTAACATCACAGATATTGATGACAAAATTATTCAGCGTGCGCTTGAAAATGGCGAGCCCATCGCTGCGTTAACCAAGCGCTTCATCGATGCCATGCACGCCGACTCTGATGAGCTGGGTTTAATGCATCCCGATCAGGAGCCTCGTGCCACTGATTACATTCACCAAATGCAAGGCATGATTGGCAAACTCATAGAGCATGAATTAGCCTATCAAGCCGAAGACGGGGATGTGAATTTTGCAGTACGTTTATTGCCACGTTATGGTCAGCTCTCCGGCAAGTCTCTGGATGAATTGAATGCCGGTGAGCGCGTTGCAATAGGCGGAGGCAAACGCGACCCGCTTGATTTTGTTTTGTGGAAAAGTGCCAAATCTGAAGAGCCTGCTGATACCCGTTGGAAGTCTCCTTGGGGTGAGGGCAGGCCAGGATGGCACATAGAGTGCTCAGCCATGTCTTGTGATTTACTTGGTGAACACTTTGATATTCATGGCGGTGGAGCCGATTTGCAATTTCCTCATCATGAGAATGAAATTGCCCAGAGTGAAGGCGCTTTATACGGACAAAACCGCAA
>CALQED020000060.1 GCA_943329505.2 Polynucleobacter meluiroseus
CGAGTAATAGCTAAAGCAGCACAAGGCTCCATGCGTGATGCCTTATCGCTCACTGATCAAGCCATTGCTTACGCTGCTGGCAAAGTCACCGAAGAGTCCGTACGCGGCATGCTCGGAACATTGGATGACGCCTATCTCATTCGTATTCTCGATTGCTTGATTGCCAAAGATGGCGCAAGTCTTTTAGCCGTTGCCAATGAAATGGGTGAGCGCAGCATGTCTTTCTCATTAGCACTCCAAGATCTATCCAGCTTGTTGCAAAAGATTGCAGCAGCGCAAATTGTCCCAGAGTCTGTATTAGATGATTGGCCAGAAGCGGGCGAGATTCGTCGCTTAGCGACGCAATTGTCTAAAGAAGAAGCGCAACTCTTTTATCAAATCACGATTACAAGCCGTCCTGACTTATCACTAGCACCAGATGAGCAAACCGGCTTTGCCATGACGCTCTTGCGCATGTTGGCATTTCGTCCAGGAAACCATAGTGGCGGCGGAGGTGGTTCAGCCCCTTCACCAACTACGCCTTCAGCCCCATCGGCGCCATCAATCAATACGGCACGCCCAGCATCTAAAGCTAGTGCACCTGCTCCAGTTGCCAAATCTGCAATTCCAGTACCTGCTGCTCCCGCATCTTCCACCGCAGCCGCTGCAGTCGGTAATCCAGCAGAGCGACCAGATTGGTATAGCCTCATGCGTCAGTTACCAGTGCGTGGTCTTGTGCAACAGTTAGCGTTTCAGACAGAGTTACAAAACTGGGTAGATTCAGCAGCAGGCGTTAAAGCAACCATCGTGACACCGATGCTACAACTGGCCTCTGAAGCATCCGTTGCTCGCCTGGCTGACGCTCTGACGGCCCACTTTGGTAAGACAGTCAAGATCGTGATTGAAAAGGGTGAAGTCGAAGGCAAGACAGTAGCTAAGGTAGACGCTCAAGTACATCAAGAAAAAAGAATGAATGCCGAACAAATGATTGCAGCCGATCCTTTTATTCAGCAATTAGAAAAAGAGTTTGGCGCCAAAGTAGTCGGTGGCTCAGTGAAACCTCTTTAATACAAGCTTTTTATATCAACATTCAACATAAGCACTAAGGAAATCAAGCGATGATGAAAGGTGGAATTGCTGGCCTCATGAAACAGGCTCAGCAGATGCAAGAGAAGATGAAAGTAGCGCAAGAGCAGTTATCTGCGCTAGAAGTGACTGGCCAAGCGGCTGGCGGCTTAGTCAAAGTAACCATCTCTGGCAAATATGAACTCAAGCGGGTTCAGATTGATCCAGGCGCGATGGATGATCGCGAGATGTTAGAGGACTTGATCGTGACTGCGCATACCGAAGCATTCAAGCAAGTCGAAGCGGCTAGCAGCCAATTGATGTCTGGTGCAACTGCCGGCATGCCAATGCCTCCTGGCTTTAAGTTGCCTTTCTAATTTCGTAGTTCAATCATTCATGGCACGGATAGAAGCACCTGTAGATGCGCTCGGTCGATTGATCGAGGCATTACGAGTATTGCCTGGAGTAGGCCCCAAGTCTGCTCAGCGCATGGCTTTCTATTTGTTGCAGCATGACCGTAATGGCGCTGCAGTACTCGCGCAATCCTTGGGTGAAGCAGTGCAGACTGTTGGTCACTGCGCCCGCTGCAATACCTTCTCAGAAACCCAAATCTGTAGCACCTGCTCTGATGGTCGTCGTGATCCATCATTACTGTGTATTGTGGAGACACCTGCTGACCAAGTGATGGTGGAGCAGACGTTGAGTTTTAAAGGCAATTACTTTGTACTAATGGGCCGCCTCTCACCACTTGATGGCATGGGTCCGAACGAAATTCATTTTGATCGTCTGCTCGCTCGCATTGAACAGCCTGATACAGGAGTAGCTATTCGGGAAGTCGTATTAGCAACAAACTTTACGAGTGAGGGCGAAGCAACGGCCCATTACATTGGTGAAGTGCTAAAAGTAAAGGGCATCAAGGTCACCCGTATTGCACGCGGTATTCCGGTGGGTGGTGAGCTTGAGTATGTTGATGCTGGCACACTAGCCAGAGCCCTAATGGATCGCCGTTAAGTAATCATCAGATAGCAATATCGGTAATGCAGTTGTTTTCAGGGCACAGCTTTAGCCCAATTGCTTAATGATCCAATCCCCATCTGTCACTACAGCGACATAAAGACTAGGTAAATTATTCATTTTTGGGGATAATTTGGGCTGCGACACCCTTGGGCTTCAATCTCAAGCTGTGTTTGCCTAGTTTTCTCTATCGGTATGTAGCCACTGTTTTGATGCACTGGCACCCAAAGAAATTGTGAATGACCCGCAAGTTTTATCTACTCCTCCTGTTGAGCATTTTGTGCACTTTTCTCGGAGCTACTGCGTACGCGCAGAGGGCAGGGTCAGGCGCTGACCAAATTGCTAGTTTTGCTAATGATATTTCCTGGTTGCCAACAGAGGGTGAGGTATTCGGCTTGCCGGTAAACATTCACGGGCAAACCACTTACGATAACCAGCGCTATAACAACTTCACCTCCAGTTACTCTGGAGTAAATAGTATGTCAGCGCTCAAGTCGATGAGTTACACCTGGTCTGGCACTTTATTCTTAGGTGCGCGCTTAGCCCCAAACACGGATGTGTATTTCAATCCCGAAGTTATTTCTGGTGCGCCATTTTCTGGCTTAACCGGCCTCGGTGGCTTTACTAATGGTGAGGGTAGTAAAGCGACCAGTACCCAAGCCAAATTTTATTCCGCCCGCGCTTTTTTGCGTCATACGATTAACCAAACTGGCGATAAAGTCGTTTTGGAAAATGATGCCAATCAAATCACGCAAACAGTGAGTAGCAACCGTGTGGTTGTCACTGCTGGTCAGTTTTCTACTTTAGATATTTTCGACGATAGTCGTTACGCTAAAGATCCTCGAATCCAGTTCATGAACTGGGGCAATATGACCTATCTCGCGTATGACTACGCTGCCGATGCGCGTGGCTACAGTACTGGCCTAGCGGGCGAGTGGTACTTAGATAACTGGGTAATGCGAGCCTCTCGGATGTTGACACCGAAGAACCCCAATGGCCGTGATCTCAATTGGCAAGTCTTTAATGCTTATGGTGATCAATTTGAAGTCGAGCGTCAGCATCATATCGCTGAGCTACCTGGCAAAGTCAGTGTCCTGGCCTATCGTAACAAAATGATTTTGGCGAGTTTTGCCGATGCGACGAACTATGTGATTGCGAATAACGCCCAAGGCACACAAGCGATTAATAACGTGCGCAATAACTATCAATATAAAACCGGTATTGGACTTAACGGTGAACAAGCCTTGACCAAAAACTTAGGTATCTATGGGCGTGCGTTTACTTCTGATGGTCGCACCGAGACAATGTCGTTTACCGAAGCTGATAACTCTATGTCAGTCGGTATGGGTTTGAATGGTACGAGTTGGACTCGGCCCAGTGATACAGTTGGTATCTCGATGATGCAAAACGGACTATCGAGCTATCGCAAGAACTATTTGCAAACGGGCGGGGTGTCTTACTTTATTGGCGATACATCCAACCCTTACGCTGGCCCGAATCGGACTATCTCCTATCGCCCAGAGCGCATTGCTGAGGTCTATTACAACGCATTAGTCATTAAAAATGTACTAGCTGGATTGAACTTTCAGCATGTTCAAAATCCCGCCTACAACTCGGCTCGCGGCCCTGTAAACATCATGTCTTTTAGGATTCATGCCGAGTTTTAAGGGCTTTACTGAGCTATTGACCAGATTCAAATTGATTATTATCTTTAGAATCAATGGTTTAGGTATTTCTATTTATTCGACTTTTGGCTTTTGTCCCCTATAATCCTTAAAACCCCCTGAAATGGGTGTGGATCTGATCTAAATCGGCTTCAGGGGCTATAAAAATGGCATTTGATTGATTTAGGGGTAGCCGCATTTGTTGATTCACGGCACACGGAAAACGAGCGTAGTTCATCTACTTAAAAGCATTGCACCATATGCAATCGCTTCTTTTGTCGTTAGCCTCTCTGCTGTATCAGTAAGCGCTTTTGCACAAAGTGCCGTTGGCGATAACACACCTGCCAGTGTGACGGTGCAGTCTGGTGATCTACTCACTACACCACCCAATGTGGCTTCCAGCACTAAAGCGACTGAATTATTTACGCCTGTAAGCAAAGCCAACACACCTAAGATTTACACCAAGCCGGTTGCCAGCGGTCCTGCCGAGATGGATCTGCGCCAGCTTTGGAATGAGCTCAAGACCAATAATCCGCAACTCTCATCTTTGCGTGAATCCTACTTATCTGCCAAAGCAACCGTGCCGCAGATTGCTGCCCCCGCTAACCCACAAGTCGGCCTAGTGTGGTCAGGGATGCCTGCGAATTCTCCATTTGCTTTGGGTGGTGCTAATACGCCATCACAACAATATCCAGGCGGCATCAGTAATAACAACTCGATTTCAGTAGCGCAACCGTTTCAGTTTCCGGGTAAGAAAAGTTTAGCGGCTGATATTGCCAATACCAATGCCGAAGCGCTCTTTGCCAGCTCTGAATCGACCTATTTGCAGTTAGGCGCGCAGCTTTCAACCTTGTTCTACAACGCGCTCTCTGCACAAAAGCAATTGCAAGTATTAAAAGAGTCCGTAGTGCGTTCGGAGATGATTAAGAACGTTGCTAAAGCGCGTTACTCTAATAACGCTTCGGCGTATGTTGAGTATCTCAACGCACAAGTAGCGCAAAGCGCTGCGCAAGCCGATCAATTTAATGTAGAGCGCCAGTTGCAAGTTGCAATCAATAACATCAATACCTTAGTTGGCCGCCACTCGCGCGACAAGTTAGTGCTGCGGGCTGATGTGCGCCGTGCACTCACTGGTGTACCAACCTTAATTGAGTTAGAAGATTATGCAGAGAGTAGCCATCCTGCTTTAAAGAGTTCAGCCTTGCAATTAGAGGCTGCTCGTAAAGGAGTAGATCTAGCCAAGAAAGCGTATCTGCCAGATTTTCAGGTAATTGGTTCTTCTTACACGCCACGTGGTCCCTTTGCTTCGAATAATGGCGCGCTCTTTTATCAGTTTGAATTAGATCTCATTATTCCCTTGTATTTCTTTACCAAAGAAAAATACGGGGTAGAGCAGGCTCAGCGGACTCAGGCCGCAGCTGAGGCGGGTAATATTTCAAATCGTCAGCAAATCGTGCTGGCGGTCAATACCGCCTACGCCGCCTATGAGCAAGCCAAGAACCAAACCCAGTTCTTAAGAGATCGCCAGGTGCCACAGGCAGATGCCGCCTATAAGGTCGGCTTGACCCAGTATTCTAATAATGGCCAGGGATTTAATGATTTGTTGACTGCGCAAACCCAATTGCGTAACTTAGAGATTGCGTTAGCCCAGGCAGAGAGTAATTTATTGCAGGCGCAAGCAGTCTTGATGGTTTCAGCGGGCAAAGAGCCTTTTTAAGGAGCAGTTTTGATTGACAAAATAATGGCGTTTCTAAAACGGATAACCGATAAGGTAAAGCCGATTTTGCATAAGGGTGCTAGCCAAGGCGCGCATCATGCAAATGTGGCTGCCACCGGCTTAACGGATTTGTATTGGAACCTTTCTCCAGAAAATCGTCATCGGGTTCGTTTGGCCGCTTTTGCTTTTGCTATTTTATCGCTGGGAATCGTTCTAGGTCGTGTCACGAACGTCAACCGCAATGTCAAAATTGAAACCTCGGATAAAGCGCTTAAAGTAGAAAAGACGGGCGCACTGGAATTGAAATTACCAGGCATCACTCTCAATCCTGAGGTTTATGTATTTCAGTTGGCTGAAAAAGTTCAAGTACCAGTCAATATTAAAGTGCCAGGACGTTTGGCATTTAATGCTGAAAAATCAAAAGTACTCTCAGCTCGAGCTCCTGGCAGGGTAGAGCGTATCTATGCGTTTGATGGCGCCATGGTAGAGGTAGGTTCACCGATCGTTGAGCTTTACAGTCCAGAGTTCCTCTCTGCTCAGCAAGAGTATTTGTTGTCCTCTAAAACAGCGCAAGTATTAGAAAGCAGCAAAACCATGAGCGATTTGCTCGGTGATGCTCGCATTACTCAGCAAGCTGCTGCTAACCGCATGAGAAACTTGGGTGCGGGCGATGGTGATATTAAGAGTATTGAAACTACTGGCAAGATAACGAGCAATTTGATCATGCGCTCACCTCTCAAAGGGGTGGTAGTCAAGCGTAATGTCGAGCCAGGTTCTGCAGTGAGCTCAGGCGATCTCATTACTACTTTGGCAGACCCAAAGCAGCTTTGGTTTTTAGGGAACATCTTTGAGCAAGATTTTCGTTTCGTAAAGCAAGGTCAAAAAATGATCCTGCGCCTTGAGGCTTACCCAGACAAAGAGTTTGTGGCATACGCCAATTACATTGCGCCAACGATAGATCCACAAACTCGTGCATTACTGATTCGTGCCGATGTTGACAATACCGATGATTTCTTGCGCCCAGATATGTACGCTACGGGCTTACTGACAACGGGTATTGCCGATGCGATCGTCGTGCCTCAGTCCGCGGTTGTGCGTGTACGGGAAAATCGCTTTGCCATTATTAAAGTCGGACCAGAGACCTATCGCCGGGTACCGATTAAAGGTTATGACCTCACTAGCAAGACCTTTGCGATTACCGAAGGTGTAGAGCAGGGCTGGCAAATTCTGTCAGAGGGCGCAGTTTTGTTGAACGATCGCTTTGCCAAGCAGGAGGACTAAGTGAGCGTTTTTACCTCCTTTATTCGAGGAGTCATCGAGAAGCGTGTATTAGTCATTTTTGCTTCTATCGCTCTGTTAGGTCTAGGCATGCTCAGCTTGAGCAAGTTGCCAATTCAGCCATACCCAGGTGTTGCGCCATTAACCATTCAGGCGATTTCTCAATGGCCAGGTAGAAGCACGACTGAGGTAGAGCAGCAAGTTACCATTCCAGTAGAAAATGCCTTAGCAGGCATTCCTGGTTTACAGGCGTTTCGTTCAGTATCACTGTTTGGTTTATCGGTGGTCACGCTCAAGTTCAATGACACCGCTGATCCATTTAAAGTACGTCAAATATTTATTGCCAATTTAGC
>CALQED020000061.1 GCA_943329505.2 Polynucleobacter meluiroseus
ATGCGCCAACGTAAATGGGGCCGCATTATTACGAGTACAACTTCTGGTGCTATTGCACCGATTAAAAATTTAGCGATATCAAATACCTTGCGTGCTGCCTTATTGGCTTGGTCTAAAACCTTGTCTGCTGAAGTGGCAGGCGAAGGCGTGACTGTTAATGTCATCATGCCTGGAAGGGTGGCAACAGATCGTCTACGTCAATTAGATGAGGCGAGAGCAAAACGAGAAAGTATTAGCTACGAGGAAGTTGTTAAAGCTAGCTTGCGACAAATTCCAATAGGGCGTTATGGTGATCCCCGAGAGTATGGTGATGCTGCAGCGTTTTTAGCAAGCCAGAACGCTTCTTTTATTACTGGAACTGTCATGCGGATTGATGGCGGCCAGATTCAGGCAGTTTGAGTCAATTTTTTACCAGCCTCTTCAGAGGCTTGCAGCAAGACCTGCGCTCTAAAGAGCTGAAATGGTTGTTGGTGGCACTCATTATTTCAGTGAGCGCCATGACCAGTGTGAGTTTCTTGGCAGACCGCATGCATCGGGCTTTTGAGTTTGATGCGCGTCAGCTTTTAGCCTCTGACTTGCTGATCGCTACGGATCAACCGATACCAAAACCGTTGATTGATCAAGCGCAAAGCTTAGAGCTTCAGATAGCCCAAACGGTAGTCTTTCCTAGTATGGCTAGCGTGGGATCACACAGTAAGTTAGCATCACTTAAGGCAGTGAGTCCAGAGTATCCCTTGCGCGGCGCATTGCAAATTGAGCAAACTCAAGCATCAACCAAACCTGCAGGGCTGGCTAGTGGTTTTGTGTACGTTGAGCCAGCACTCTTAACGAATCTGCATGCTAAGGTTGGTGATTCTATTCGTCTGGGTGATCGTCAATTTGTGATTGCTGGGGTCTTGGCACGTGAACTCGATCGAGGTGCCGGATTTATGAATTTTGCTCCTCGCGTCATGATGTCTTTAGATGACCTGAAATCCACGGGCTTAATTGGTTTAGGCAGTCGCGTCACTTATCGCTTGTTATTAGCGGGTTCTGATGCTCAGGTAAAAGCTTATCAGCAGTGGGTTAGCGCTTATATCGAAACTGAAAATCTGCGGGGTTTTAGGATTGAGACCCTAGAAAATGCACAACCGATGATGCGCAAAACGCTTGAAAGAGCAGAACAGTTTCTATCTTTGGTTGCCTTGCTGACGGCGATGATTGCGGCAGTAGCGATTGCCTTATCTGCACGACGTTATATGGTTGGACAGGCAGATGCTTGCGCTGCCTTGAAGTGTTTTGGCGCCACTCGAGCGGTCATTCTCCAAAAACAACTCAAGACCTTACTGTCCCTTGGCATCTTTGCCGCGATAGTAGGTTCCGCTTTAGGTTATATCGTTCAAGAGCTGCTTACTGGCTTGCTCAGTAATCTGATGATCGGTAACTTACCCTCCATTTCCATTACTCCAGTCTTATGGAGCGTGATGTTCACCTGGGTTTTATTGCTTGCATTTGCAGGGCCACCACTATTTGGTTTAGCAAATATTTCACCAATGCGACTCATTCGCAAAGAATTCGAGCTAGCGACTTTGGCTACGGTTTGGGTTGCAATCCTTGCATTGGTCACCTGTGCCATATTGATTTGGATTGCTGCACGTGATTGGAAGATCGCCCTTTGGGTTGGCTTGAGTTTTGCTGGAGCAGTCTTGATTTTTTCAGGTACAGCACGCTTCATCCTCTGGCTGTTAACGAAAATTCAAACGCAAAGTTTTGTAGCGCGCTTTACTATCACGGCAATGGGGCGCCGCTCCGGATTTGCAGTCATGCAAATTACGGCGCTTGGCATAGCGATTATGGCTATTCTCATGATTCTGTTGTTGCGCCAGGATTTATTAAGTACTTGGCAGGGCAATATGCCAGTAGATGCTCCAAACCGATTCATGATCAATATCCAGGGCGATCAAAAGGCTGGAATTACTCAAGCCTTGGAGAGTGGTGGAGTGTCAAAACCTGAATTTTATCCAATGGTCAGAGGCCGTTTAATTGAAATCAATGGCCGCGAGATTTCTACCGCAGATTACTCCGAAGAGAATGCTAGGCGTTTAGTAGATCGTGAATTTAATCTATCTTATACAGATCAATTACCCTCTGGTAACCGGGTCGTGACAGGGCAGTGGATCAGAGGATCTGACCCACAAATTTCGATGGAGATGGGTATTGCTAAGACGCTTAAGCTCAAGCTTGGCGATCAAATGACTTTTGAAGTCGCTGGCGAAAAGATTAGCGCACCTATTACATCTTTGCGAAAATTAGATTGGGGCTCTATGAGAGTGAATTTTTTTGTCATCATGCCACCAGCCCAATTAAGCAGCTTGCCACAGTCCTGGATTACTTCTTACTATCAAAGTCCAAATAAAGCAGACTTGGATTTTGATTTAAGTCAGGCATATCCTAATTTAACGCTAGTTGATGTATCGGCATCTTTGCGTCAGATTCAAGATGTGCTTAATAAGTTATCGGCTGCTCTAGGCCTATTGTTTGCATTTACGATCATCGCTGCGATTTTGGTACTCATTGCGGCGATTGCTGCCACTCAAGATGAGCGCTTTAGAAATGCTGCCTTACTCAAGGCAATGGGAGCATCACGCGCTATGCTGAGTCAAATTGCCAGAATGGAATTGCTGATGATTGGTTTAGCGGCAGGATTACTGGCAGGAATTACTGCAGGAATTGCAGCTTGGGCATTAGGGCGCTATGTTATGGAGATTGAATTTAATGCCTTTGCGCAATCCATCTTGATGGGCATGATTTTTGGGGTAGTGGCTTCTTTAGCAGCGGGTTACCGTTTTCAGAATCGCATTCAGGGTGCTACCGCTATAGAGTGTTTAAGAGAGGCTTAGGTCGTCCTCTTCAATCATCTCTAAGAGAGTGTGACAAGGTTCTTGGGTAGTTCAACCAGTCTTGATCCAGCAAGACGGTCCGGTAGTCCTTGGCGCAGTCTAGGCTCGCGCCGATCGAGATAAATGCTGGCCGGCCAGATGAAGAGGGCAACGGCAAAGAGCATCTCAATGATTTGCCATTTTTCTAGATGAAAAGCCCATTGCAAAACAACACAAGGAATGATCCAGAGTGAGCCGCTGATATAGCGCCATATTGCTTGACGTCGACTTAAGTGAAATCCATTCGCACCAATCATGCGTACTCGCCAAGTCTGCATGGCCAAGGTTTGCCCAGACTTTGTCCAATACCAAACAAAGTAAATACCCAGTACAACATAGAGATATAAAAAAGTCAGCCAGCTTGGCAATGAAATGCCAAACAAAATACCTAAGCCTAAGTTGGGTAGCAAGAA
This sequence comes from Polynucleobacter meluiroseus, assembly GCA_943329505.2. Taxonomy (GTDB): domain Bacteria; phylum Pseudomonadota; class Gammaproteobacteria; order Burkholderiales; family Burkholderiaceae; genus Polynucleobacter; species Polynucleobacter meluiroseus_E. Next base: position 3,332 of record CALQED020000061.1, read on the forward strand.
GGTAAAAGCAATGACGCCAAGCAAGACCAATTGCTCGTAGAGGCCACAAGAAACACGTCGCCAAAATCTGGGAGACGGTAAAACATTTAACTCAGCAGGCGTCATACAACATCAATAGCTTATGGAGATTCTGTGCTGGCAGGCGCAGAGGTATTTTCTGGTGCAGGATCGAGACTTACCGCTCTGGGTTTTGGGGTTGGCGGTGGCGGGGTAGTGTCTTGTTTAATTACATGCTGCTGCAAGGTGGGAGCATTAATCGCGTTCGGCTTTTTCTTTGTCTCTTTCTCGGCTAATTTTTTCTTTTGCTCATCACTGAGCTTTTGATATGCACTCCAAGCTTCGGCTTTTTTCTCAGCTGGAAACTTCAGGCTGGCTAAATAATTTTCCCGAGCCAAGCGCCGATCCTTTTGAGAAAGATTAGACCAGCTTGCCATACGAGACTGCAGTCGCTCTTGGTCCTGAGCACTCATTTTTGGATAGATGTTCGCAACATAAATCCATTTCTTGCGACCATCGGGAAGAATATAGTCCCAATCAGATTCGAGGGGTGCCAGAATTTTTTGTTGGGCAAGATTCAAGCTTTCCCAAGTGCCGTCAGGTGTCTTGACGGGTATAGCCGTGCTTTTGCCATGTGCGCCACTATTGGCTGTTTGAGCATGCACTAATGGCGCACCCCATAAGGCGATGCTCGCTACCATTACTAAGAAAGTATTGGCGGTGATTGACTTCAATGATTGAAGCATTGACCGTGACGACTTATTTACTAGGCGTTAAATCAGAGGCGCTATCTTCAGAATCGGAGAGTGGTCCGTTTTTTAGGAAGGCCAAAAAGCCACTATCGGCATAAGCATCTGGTGGAACATCATCAGTGAGCAAAGCCGCATCTACTTCAGCGATATCAATAATGCGCGAATCGTTTTGCCATTGGGCGATACCAATGAGTCCAAAGACGAGCACGACTAAAGGCGCTACCCAGCCGACCGTATCCCACAAAGGATTTGAGCCAGAAGAGTAATTTCCCATGCTGCCGGCAAAAACAGGTTTTTGCGCGAAGACCTTTTCTAACTTGCGAACAGAAAGCGCTTTCATGCGGGCGGCATGAAGACGATCTTTAATCCCGGGGGGCAGGCTTTGGGCTCCCTGGGTCAAGAGGGCGGCGCTGGCTCTACCAAATTGATCGGCTTGGGGCTGGCTGAGGGTTTCGTCAAGGTGTTTCACAGGGTAATTCCTTTTAATTTCAATGCTTTAGCTAAGGTTTGAGTTGCTCTAGAACAATGCGTTTTGACACTGCCTTCGCTACAACTCATTGCCAAGGCGGTTTCAGTAATACTTAGCTCATCCCAATAACGCATCAGGAAGGCTTCTCGTTGACGTACAGGTAATTTAGCGATTTCTGACTCTAAAGCCTGTAAAAGCTGACTTTGCTCCAGCTTTTGAGCCCCATCTTGGTGAATTTCACTGTCATCAGGGGCCGAAAGAGACTCTAAAGGGTCAAAATCGTCATTTTCATCGGTTTTCTTGCCCATATTAGAAAACAGGGTGACCCAGGTATTTCTGACTTTTTGGCGTCGAAACCAGTCATGAATCCGATTTTGCAGAATTCTGGTGAAAATCAGTGGCAGTTCTGCAACAGGTCGATCACCATATTTTTCAGCCAGTTTGATCATGGCGTCTTGAACAATATCAAGGGCAGCATCGTCATCACGCACGGCATATACGGCTTGCTTGAACGCACGCTGCTCGATGCTACTCAGAAAGTCAGATAGTTCTTGGGCTGATGCCATGCAATCGATTACACCTGAATCGGTAAGAATTGAGCCATTTTAGGGGATTGCTATAGAATATAGGGCTTACTACCTAGATTCTCATTCAAGAAGTGGTTTTTCCGGTAGCAGCGCCGTTCGAACTCAGGCCATAAGCAGGAGATAGAACAGACCAAACAATTTTTTGCCGAAAATTGCAAAGGACGAAAGAAAATGAATACAAGCAGCGCCGAATTTTTAGCTACGAAAGCTAATAAAGACTCAAATCCAAATACCGTAGCAGCCCCTCCAGAAATGATTGGTGCTGAGATGCTCGTGCGTGCACTGCACAAAGAGGGTGTTGAATATGTCTGGGGTTACCCAGGCGGTTCTGTTCTCTTTATCTACGACGAAATTTTTAAACAAGATAAGTTCGAACACATTTTGGTTCGCCATGAACAAGCAGCCGTTCATGCAGCCGATGGTTACGCTCGTGCAACTGGTAAGGTTGGGGTTGCCTTGGTTACCTCAGGACCAGGTGTGACGAATGCAGTGACTGGTATTGCTACTGCCTATACAGATTCGATTCCGATGGTGATCATCAGCGGTAACGTACCAACATACGCAATTGGTGAAGATGCTTTCCAAGAAGCCGACACCGTTGGTATTACTCGTCCCATTGTGAAGCACAACTTTCTGGTAAAGGATGTCAAAGATTTGCCTTTGGTATTGAAGAAGGCTTTTCACATTGCACAGACAGGTCGTCCCGGCCCAGTATTAATTGATATCCCTAAGGATGTCTCGGCAGCTAAAGGCCCCTTTGTATATCCAGAAACACTGGAGATGCGCTCCTATAACCCAGTTGTTAAAGGCCATAGCGGGCAAATCCGCAAAGCGATTGCTTTGTTGCACGAAGCTGAGCGCCCCTATATCTACACCGGCGGCGGCGTTATTCTTGCCGATGCTGCACCAGAACTAAAAGAATTTGCTGACTTGCTCGGTTATCCAGTAACCAATACCTTAATGGGTCTTGGCGGTTTTCCAGGGACTAGCCCGCAATTTGTGGGCATGCTTGGTATGCACGGAACTTACGAAGCCAATATGGCGATGCAACACAGCGACGTATTGATTGCCATTGGCGCACGCTTTGACGATCGCGTGATTGGTAATACCGTGCACTTTGCAAGTCATCCTCGCAAGATTATTCATATTGATATCGACCCTTCCGTAATTTCAAAGCGTGTGAAGGTAGATGTCCCGATTGTTGGCAACCTTAAAGAAGTATTGCAAGAGATGACTGCGCAATTAAAAGTTGCTGGTCCTCGCAAGAATGGCGACAAAGTTGCCGCTTGGTGGGATCAGATCAATGAGTGGCGCAAAAAAGATTGCTTAAAATACGACGAGGCATCGCAAATTGTGAAGCCACAATACGTGGTTCAAAAATTGTTTGAGCTAACCGGGGGTGATGCCTTCATTACCTCTGACGTAGGCCAGCACCAAATGTGGGCTGCGCAGTTCTACAAGTTTGATAAACCCCGCCGTTGGATTAATTCTGGTGGTCTTGGCACCATGGGCGTTGGCTTGCCATACGCTATGGGTATCAAGAAGGCATTTCCGGATACTGATGTTTTCGCTATTACTGGCGAGGGTTCAATTCAGATGTGTATTCAAGAGCTCTCCACTTGTAAGCAATACAACACCCCAGTCAAGATTGTGTCTTTGAATAATCGCTACTTAGGCATGGTGCGCCAATGGCAGGAGTTAACCTATAACAAGCGTTATTCCAGTTCTTATATGGATTCCTTGCCTGACTTTGTCAAATTGGCTGAGGCTTATGGTCACGTAGGCATGTTGATTGAGAAAAAATCCGATGTTGAGGGAGCTCTCAAGGAAGCCATTCGCTTAAAAGATCGTACCGTGTTTATGGATTTCCAGACTGACCCAGAAGAAAACGTTTGGCC
>CALQED020000062.1 GCA_943329505.2 Polynucleobacter meluiroseus
AAACCTGGCTCCCGGAGCTGCTGCTCGTATGGGACTTACTGCAGAGGCATTGCAACAAGAAAATCCAGGGCTGATTCTCTGCGCCATCTCTGGTTACGGTAATGATGGTCCCTATCGCGACAAAAAAGCATACGACCTATTGATTCAGAGTGAGGCTGGTTTTTTATCAGTGACGGGCACTCCAGAAACACCAAGTAAATCGGGCAACTCCATTGCTGACATTGCTGCAGGGATGTACGCCTATACCAATATTTTGGCTGCGCTTCTGCAAAGAGGAAAAACTGGTAAAGGCACTGTGATTGACATCTCGATGCTCGAAGCACTGAGCGAATGGATGAGCTTTCCGATGTATTACGCCTACGACGGGGCTAAGCCGCCCTCCAGAAATGGCGCATCGCATGCCACGATTTATCCCTATGGCCCCTTCAAAGCAGGTGATGGCAAAACAGTGATGCTAGGTCTACAAAACGAACGTGAGTGGGTACAGTTCTGTGAGACTGTACTGGAACATCCTACCCTTGCTAAAGATGAGCGCTTTGATAAAAACTTCAAACGTAATGAAAAACGCATTGAATTACTCGAGATCATTAATGCTTGTTTTAGCAAGCTCACATCTGAACAACTCATTGGGCGTTTAGAGAAAGCCCAAATTGCCAATGCCCATCTCAACGATATGGAAGGCCTGTGGAAGCACGAGCAATTAAAGGCACGCAAGCGCTGGACTGAGGTAGGAACTCCCAATGGTCACATCCCCGCTTTACTGCCACCAGGCTTGAACGATACTTACGAATATCGCATGGATCCCGTACCATCAGTTGGACAGCACACCGATACCATCCTCAAAGAGCTTGGCCTAGCTGAATCTGAAATCGCCAGCATGCGAGCGAACGGAGCGATTTAAAGTAGCGGTGAGGTCAGGTGAGCAGCATTCTCGAGGTAATGGTGCCAACGTGGGCGCCCTGCCCATGCCTTTGGATCCACGTAATCAGCCTGCGCTAAATATGACTCGATTAAAGTTTCTAGCTTTGAACAAAAATCGATGTTGTACACAATGAGACTGATTTCAAAATTGAGACGTAAGCTACGTTGATCAAAATTAACCGAACCGAAGATCGCCGCTTTCTTATCCACCAGCAAGCTCTTAGTATGAAGAAGCCCGCCATGGAACTCGGCAATGAATACCCCTGAATTCAAGAGATCTGCGTAATAACTTCGACTACTCCAAGCAACCAGTTTTGAATCATTGAGCTTGGGCACAATTAAGGTGACCTTTACCCCACGCCTAGCAGTTGCCATCAGCGCCTGCATTAAGCCGTCATCCGGTCCAAAGTATGGAGTAGTAATTGTCAGCTCTTCTTGCGCATCAATAATCGCTGAAAGCATCACTTGATACAAAACATCATCACGGTATACCGGACCTGAGGCAAATTGCTGCGCGATGACTCCACCCTCATATGGCACTACTGGAGACTTCTGATCCCTAAAATGGGTAATTTTAGGATTATCAACACTCCAGTCAAACGAGAATGTAAGCTCAAACTGGGAGGCAACTGGACCTTCAACACGGACCATAGCATCCACCCACTCACCCACTCCAGAATCTTGTTTGAAGGTGCGTGGATCTACTAAATTCATACTCCCAGTCCAAACGATAGCGTTATCAATCACGAATATTTTTCGATGCAAGCGGATATCGGCACGACGAAACTGAAATCTGCCAATTTGGATGGGCAATGCCTCTGTTACCTCTATCCCCGCATTACGAAAGCGCCCAGGCCATGAAGATTTAAACCAATCTTTACTACCCAAGGAATCCAATAAAACACGGCAAGCAACCCCACGCTTAGCGGCTGCAATCATAGCCTCCCCCACTCGGTCAGCATCACCACCCAAGGCCCAAATATAGAACTCCAGATGAAGGCTTTCTTTTGCATTATTAATCTCATCAATAAAGAGTTGCAAGATTTGCAATGAATTTGTGTGAAGCTCGACCTTGTTCCCAGCAACTACTGGGGTGCCATTATTTGATTCTGCTAAAAGACTAAATGAACGAGCTTCTATTGGTAGTAGTTGTTTATCTACCGCGTAATGAGTGCGCATCTCCTTCGTGATCTGCTCATATTCGCGGTTCATCCGCGTAATTTTTCGCGTTAACTTACGACCCACCGGACGTTCGCCAATGAGCACATATAAGCTGATTCCCAATACAGGGAAGGTCATCACAATAAAAATCCAGGCAAAGGCAACGCCAACTGGCCTTCTGACAGAAATAATGACGCAAATAAAATAGGTCACCAAGAAAAAATGGATGAGCAGTAACCAATTTAAATCGAGCTCAAATGTGTATCTCAGAAATAGATTGAGTAGATCATTCATATTAGTTCCAGTTCTGCTGTTATGCCTAAGTGATCGGACAACTTCATCCATTCATGCAGAATTTCTGCTGAATGAATCTTCAATCCACGGACGTAAATTCGATCCATGGGTAGTATAGGTTTCATACTGGGAAAGGTTCTCGCAGGAGCCCCAGTAAGGGTTTCAAAAACTTCATTAAATCCAGCTGCTTGCATCGGCCCACTAATGCGATTGCGCCAGTCATTAAAGTCACCAGCAACAATCGTAGGTGCATTATTGGTGAGCTCATCGATGTATCGAATGATCTCGGCTAATTGACGCTCCCTACCGCGCTCAAACAATGCTAAATGAACACAAAAACAATGAATTGCAGGACTTTGCCCATCTATTTGAAGCACGCTATGCAAAAGACCGCGCTTTTCAAAACGATACGCAGAGATATCGTAATTATTTCCTTTCTGCAAAGGATGCTTTGACAATATCGCATTGCCATGATGGCCATCTGGATACTCCACGTTTTTACCATAGTGCCAGTCCTGCCAAAAATCTTCAGAAAGAAAATGTGTCAACTCTGTCAGAGGCCATTGACCAAATCGGCGCACCCTACCACGATGCTCCTGCTGTAATTCCTGCAGAAACAATAAATCTGGGTGGTGATGTCGCATCCGTTGACGGAGCTGATAAATCGTGGAGTGACGATGCAAGGGTGACAAGCCTTTATGGACATTCATACTCATCACCGTGAAACGGCTCGCCCCAGTTTGAGTCATCAAGATTATCCAGTGACCTGTTGACGCCGCACGCGTGCCTGATAAATTTCACCCTCAACCAAGTCTTGACACTGCATACATTTATTGCAAATAGATGCCTGCTCTCTCAACTCTTCAATCGAGCCGATAGGATTTGCATCTAAATATTCACGCAATTCAAGATCATAGATGTTGTTGCAAAAGCAAATTACCTCAGCCATAAGTCAAAAAATAAAGGTTATTGGTCTCATTAAGCCCATTTTGCCATTGCCTTGATAGAATCAAGCGCATGTGGACTGCTTTTTCTGATGCCTTTGCACTTCTGGCTCATCTAGACGGCGGAGTGCTGGGCATCGTCCTGGTCTCTCTGCAGGTTAGCCTGACCGCGCTTCTGCTGGGAACTCTCTTGGGGCTGCCCGTTGGAGCCCTGTTGGCTACCGAAGAATTTCAGGGCAAGAAGACCATTATTGTGATCCTAAATACCCTCATGGGCGTGCCCACGGTCATTATTGGCGTTCTGGTCTATCTTATGTTGTCACGTACAGGACCCCTAGGAGCTTGGGGATGGCTATTTACCACTAAGGGCATGATTGTGGCCCAAACACTGCTCACAACCCCCTTAATTGCGGCCTTAAGTCGTCAAATCCTGGAGGATTCTTGGAAGATCCATCGAGACTCTTTTTTGAGCTTACGCCTACCCCTCTTGTCTCGCTATCAGTGGCTGATCTGGGACTGCCGTTTCTCACTCACCATCGCAGTTTTAGCTGGACTGGCGCGAGCTATTTCTGAAGTTGGAGCGGTCATGATTGTGGGTGGCAATATTCAAAACTCGACCCGAACTATGACGACTGCCATTGCCCTTGAAACTAGCAAAGGTGACTTACCGTTAGCGCTTGCCTTGGGCATCGTATTGCTGGGCATTGTGTTGATTGCCAATCTATTTACTTTGATGGTTCGTCAAATTGTGGAGCGTCGTTATGGCTGATTTGACAGAATCCTTTGAGAAATACATTGAACTTAAAAACATTACTGTGAATAGTAATGGTCGCATGATTCTGAACATAGCCCATGCCATCATTCCTGCAGATCGGATTACTGCGTGTATAGGTCCTAATGGGGCTGGCAAAACAACGCTCTTAAAAGTACTCGATGGCCTCATCAAGCCCGATACCGGAACAGTGAGCTATGTTCTAGTCAATAAGACAGCATTGGTTTTACACCATATGCCCATGATTAAGGCCTCCGCCAAAACCAATATCAGCCTGGTCAGAGATGCAGATTCTACAATTACCGCTAGCGAGATTGACAAGGTCATGGAGCGCGTTGGGCTTCAGGATTTGGCCACCAGCCCAGCACACAAGCTATCAGCGGGTGAAAGACAAAAGCTTTGTCTTGGCAGAGCGATTTTGCAAAAGCCCAACTTGGTTTTATTAGATGAACCTACTGCAAACCTGGATCCTAGCGCAACTGAGCAAGTAGAGGAAATGATTCGAGAGTTTCATCAGCATGGATCTGATGTGATTTTTTCTTCTCATCAGCTGGCACAAGTTCAAAGGCTTGCACAGTACGTCCTCTTTATTGACGAAGGCCAGATAAAAGAAAAGGGACCTGTTGGCCCCTTCTTTTTAAATCCACAAACCTTTGCAGCGAAACGCTACTTACATCAAGAATTAATCATCGAGTAAGCACGCCGATGAATCACTTGGCTGCTGGTGCTGGTGCTGCAGCCACTGGCGCTACAAATGGTGGCGGAGCTGTACAAGCTGCAGGCGCTGGTGTACCAGATACTCTAAAGCGGTCAGCCACTTTATTTTGAGCTTGGCAGAGTTGATAAGCGCCGACTCTATCGCCATAAGCAGATTTGGCTTTCGCTAAGTCTGCTGCTGCTTGAGCCTCAGGAGGCAATGGAGGTAATGTCGCCAACACCGATGCACTGGTCAGCGCACAGAATGTAAAAGCAATGATTTTTTTCATGGCCTTGTCCTTATTTGTTCAGTTTGTCATACCAGAGCTCATGGTGCTCTTTAGCCCAGGTAGCATCTACATAACCAGTCTTCATGCCATCAATCGAGCCTTGCATACCAATGGTACCGATATAAATGTGGCCCAATGCCATGGCAGACATCAAGATGGCAGCGCTGCTATGAATGATGTTGGCAATCTGCATCGTGCCACGGGTATATTCAATCGTCATGAAAGGCACGATCATATCGAGCACAAAGCCTGAAGCTGAAATCACTAACCCTAAGAAAGTCATACCAAACCAGAACCAGACCTTTTCACCACCGTTAAAGAATCCGGCTGGTACATGCTTGCCACTAAAGATTCCACCAAAGGAAAGGAACCAAGCCATATCACCTTTACCAGGCAAATTCTTATGCGCAAAGAGCAAGAAGAAAACAACGATACAAATGGTGAACAAAGGACCAACAAAATTATGGATATTTTTGCAAACATCCAAGAACGAGCCATAAGCCACTCCACCCATTATCGGCATTACAAAATATTTGCCGTACAAAATCAGCAGGCCTGTAAAGGCTAAGGCCAAGAAGCTAGCAGCCATAGTCCAGTGAACAAACCGATCAAAGAGGCTAAAGCGTTTAATTTTTACACCTGACATTGGCTCATGCAGCTTGATTGAGCCCTTCAATATGTACATCGCAGCGATGCCGAAGAATGCAATCGCCAGCAACCAACCGCCGTAAACAGTGATTACACCATTGCGGATTAAGCGCCACTCTTGGCCAGCGCGCTGAATCAGAACACTAGATTCTTTGTCTGGGATGCTGACATAGTTATAGGGGTCGCTATTAGCAGAAGTAAAGATCGATGGATTAGCAGGCTGTGCTTGTGCTTGCGTTCCATTCGCCAAGCTATTGGGATTTGCTGGCACAGACAAAGGTGGAATATCCACCCCGCTAGGCGAAGGCAAGGGCGCCATCGGCGCACGCTCAGCAAAGCTCATGCCACTAGCTAGTGTGAGCGACAAACCTGCAGCCACCACCAAAGTGCGTAGAACTTTAGAAAATGATCGTTTCATACACATGTCCTTAAACGTTTTCGTTTTATTTATTGTTATTTAGATGATCACTTAACGCGACTGTATTCGTTTTGACCTTGGTTACGCTTGTCAACCGACTCAGTCCAACTACCCTGATTTCCAGGAGTCCAGTTCTTAGTCATGAACCCATTATCTGCACCCATATATGGCGCAACATCAGGTCGCTTTGCTGCTTTAGCCGCAATTTCTGGCGGCTCAGAACATGCGGCCAACAAAGTCGCTGCTGCAAAACATACGCCAAGAGTTTTGAAATTGAATTTCATTATTTAGCTCCCGGAATTTTTGCAGCAGGCGTTGCTGTCGGCGCCGGTGTATCTGGTCCACCATAGGCAGTAGTCCAACCAAAGGCTTTGGAACCTGGATACTTGCCGTTTTTCTCGCGATTAGCGACACGTTGATTAAAGATGCCACCAATCACATCGCCATCACCACCAATCAAAGCCTTGGTAGAACACATCTCAGCACAGAGCGGGAGCTTACCTTCGGCCAATCGATTACGGCCATATTTCTCGAACTCGGCAACGCTACCATTTGCTTCTGGACCACCGCTGCAGAAGGTGCACTTATCCATCTTGCTTCGAGTACCAAAAGCACCCTGACTCAAGAACTGTGGCGCTCCAAATGGGCAGGCAAATGAGCAGTAACCGCAACCAATACAAATATCCTTGTCATGCAGCACTACGCCTTCATCAGTGCGGTAGAAGCAATCTACTGGACAGACGGCCATACAAGGCGCATCAGTAC
>CALQED020000063.1 GCA_943329505.2 Polynucleobacter meluiroseus
AGCCAAGCTTGATCATGATTGAGCCAATCGATCACAATTGACCAGCCTACTTTTATATGAGCCGATATGAAATTTGGCCTGCCCAGCACGATTCGAACGTGCGACCTACGCCTTAGAAGGGCGTTGCTCTATCCAGCTGAGCTATGGGCAGAATATGCTGGGACTGTATCTAGAACAATAGAGAAAGTGGTCGGAGTACAAGGATTCGAACCTTGGACCCCCTGCTCCCAAAGCAGGTGCGCTACCAGGCTGCGCTACACTCCGACGGAATCGATATTCTACACCGACAGGGCTATTAGAGGCAAATCCTGTAAGATTACGGGCATGAGAGCCTTATTTTTAAGCAGATTAAACAAGCCATTGCGGGGATGGATTGCCCTTAGCTTTTTGCTTGCCAGCTTATTGGGTTCCCACTGGATTGGCTTTTCACATGGCATTGCTCACTCCGGAATCCAACATCAAAATATAGAGCTTAGTTGTGTAGATTCAGCCCCTAATCTTGAACACAGTTCAGCCAGTTGTTATTTATTTGATGCTCTGACGCTGGCAGGTTTTATTTCCTCAGAGGCTAGCCCTCAATTCAGCATTACTGGATCTATTGCAACATTCAAAGCATCCAGCAATTCTCCACCAGCCCAAATACATATTGGGCTATACCAATCTAGAGCTCCCCCTACTTTCATTCTGTAAATCACTTTATTAGCCAAACACTGAGTTTGGTTCTCTGGTTGATGGTGTCATTCCACATGAATGCACACCTTTAGAATGAAAGTAACACTATGCATCAAATGCATAAACCATTATCTAAGCAAAAGCTGCTCTCTGTCCTCATCTCAGGACTCATCAGCTCTGTCGCCTTAGCTCAAACACAGCCTTCCTTAGAAATTACTGCCACTGGCTCACAAGAAGCGACTCAAAGTATTTTGACGCCTACCAAAATATTGCAAGGTGATGAATTGCTCAATAAATTAGGAAGCACACTAGGCGCTACTCTTGCAAATGAGTTAGGTGTTTCTGCAACCGGTTATGGTGCAGGCTCATCTCGACCAGTGATCCGAGGATTAGAAGGTTCGAGAGTACAGATTTTGCAAAACGGGCTTTCTGTTGGGGATGTCTCAAACATCTCTCAGGACCATGCTGTTGGTAATAATATGCAAAATGCTCACCAAGTGGAGATTCTGCGTGGAGCAGCCGCTCTACTCTATGGATCAGGCTCTAGTGGCGGCCTGGTAAACGTCGTGAATGACCGCATTCTGACGAATCTACCTGATAGACCAACTGGTGCAATCAATACCAGTTATGAAACTGTTAACAATGGACGAGCGGGATCTTTAGAGGTCGATGGCGCATATGGTTCTGTGGCGGTGCACGTTGATACTGCCATCAATAATGCGAATAACTATCGCATCCCAGGAAGCTCTACACAATCCCAAGGTGAACCTGCAGGTGGCTGGACAGTACCACCAGAAGGTAATGGCGGAAATAACTATACCGGTAAGCTACCTAACTCCTATAGCAATCAAAATAATTTGGGGGTTGGTGTCTCCTACATTGGACAGAATGGTTATACCGGTGTATCGGTCGAACGTTTAAATAATAACTATGGCATTCCAACTCCTGAAGGTGGATCGATTAATCAGTCACAAAATCGCTATGACTTTCAACATCAAACCCGAGACCCATTTGAAGGGTTCTCCTCCTTCAAATTTAGTGCGGCCAACTCAAATTACAACCATACTGAATTTACCAATACAGGTGAAGCTGCCTCTGTATGGAAAAATATCGCTAATGAGGCACGTTTAGAGCTGGCTCATAAGGCGATAGCGGGATGGAAAGGTATTGTCGGAGCGCAGGTTTCAGCTTCCTCCCTTAACGCCACCGAGCTTGGCACTGGTAACTATGCGATTGTGCCGCCTACAAAAACCAATTCCAATGCTCTCTTTTGGATTGAAGAAGGTCAATGGAATTCTCTTCAAGGTAACTTAGGACTTCGCTATAACAATGTCGCGCAAAAGCCCAATTTAGGTACAACCCTAGAGCAACAATCAACGATTGATCCAACAGGCTCTACACCACTCATTACATTACAAAACCGCAGCTTCAATTTACTGTCGTATTCAGCAGGTGGGCTTTGGAATTTTAAGGAAGGTTACGGCGCTGGAATTGCCTACACCGTCTCTCAGAGAGCCCCTAGTGCACAAGAACTCTATTCTTATGGTGCCCATGAATCTACTGCCACTTTTGATATCGGCAATCCCAACCTCAATAAAGAAACGTCACACAACCTAGAGTTCAATGTCCAAAAAAAGAGTGGTCTCTTGCGTGCTAAAGCGAGTGTTTATGCCAATCGATTCAATAACTATATCTATGGCTTTTATACCGGCAGCTCGATTGTCGGTGGGGATGCTAATGGCTTTAACGTTGTCACAGCACAGCAAGCTGCGGCCACTATTAAAGGCATAGAAGGTGAGCTGACTTATAACTGGCGTGAAAAAGGTTTAGGTGGCAGAGTCTTTGGTGATGCCTCACAAGGAAGCTTTGATGCTGGTGGCAATCTACCACTTCAGCCGGCTCCACGCTTAGGTGCAGAGATAGCGCATGAGAAGAATGGTTTATTAACCAATGCTACTTATATCTACAGCTATCAACAGAATCGCTTAGCCAGTTGGGAACAAGGTCCAGCACCAAGTTATAACCTACTGAATGCTGGAATTTCTTATACAGAACGTGTAAAGGAAGTGAACTGGACGCTGTATATGAATTTAAAGAACTTACTCAATGAACAAATTCGGTATGCCACTACACCAATGGCGGTCAGACTATATGCACCTCAACCAGGAAGAAGCTTGATGGTTGGGTTGCGGGGTACGTTTTAATAAATTTCTGGGACGTACATCTCTGGCGGTACTGGCCCGCGTAAGTAATCTGGATTATGGACGCGTGCTGGTAAGGTAATCACGGGATGATCAACCTCTTTATAAGGGATTTGATCTAGTAGATGGGCAATGCAATTTAAACGGGCTTTTTTCTTATCATTTGCGGCAACTACCCACCATGGAGCTTCTGGAATATGAGTGCGCTCTAGCATCGTCTCTTTAGCCTTGGTATAAGCTTCCCATAAACGACGCGCCTCAAGATCCATCGGACTTAATTTCCATTGCTTGAGTGGATCATGAATACGCATCATGAAGCGGTTGTATTGCTCGTCATCAGAGATTGAAAACCAATATTTAATCAGAATAATTCCTGAATTAATCATCATCCGCTCTAAATCGGGAACCGTTCTCAGAAACTCTTCATATTCTTTATTAGTGCAAAATCCCATCACCTTTTCAACACCAGCTCGGTTGTACCAGCTGCGATCGAAAAGAGCAATTTCACCACCGGCTGGTAGTTGAGAGATATAACGCTGAAAGTACCACTGGGTTTTTTCTCGTTCATTCGGCGCTGGCAATGCCACTACCTTACAAACACGAGGATTTAATCTTTGGGCAATCCGTTTAATCGCCCCACCCTTACCTGCTGAGTCACGGCCTTCAAACAATACTGCGACTTTCATCTTATTGGCCACAACCCAATCTTGTAGTTTTACAAGCTCGCCTTGCAGGCGGAACAGTTCTTTAAAGTAAACATTTCGGGGTATTTGCGATTTGCTATCGCCATCAGGTGACAAGCGGTCATCATCCAGCTCCATTTCGAGCTCTTCATCCATGCTATCTAGAATTTCTTCTTGAGCACGGCGATACCACTCAGCCATCTCTTTATGCTTGGAGGTCATCTGATTTCTACTAATTAGCTTGTAGTTTAACCCTGAACTTATGACACTTTTATTACAAACTACAAAGAATTACTAGACTTTAGGTAACTAGAGATTTCTTCATGGCTGTAGAGTGCTAAATATTTTCGATCAGCGAGTTCTTCTGGCGTAGACACGGAAGGCGGGAAAAAGCTTAACTCGGCAATCAGCTTACGATTTTTTAGGATATTAGCCATCGACTCCAAGAGCCCCATATCCCCTACAAAAGCAGGTACGTCAGATCGATGCCCAGTTGTTTTTGAAACATAACGGATAGCTAGGGTATAGACCGGCACACCTGATATAACAGCCGATTCAAAAAGATTAGGTTTAAAGGGGCGAACGGTTTCACCATTGGTAGAGGTGCCCTCAGGAAAAATACAAACTGATTCAGATTTGAGCACTTTACTCATCTCACCCACCACGATATGAGCATGTCGAGAGCTGTCGCGTTTAATAAAAACGGTACCCAACTGCTTGGCCATCCAACCAAATATCGGCCACTTTTCTACCTCAGACTTAGCAACAAACCGAATGGGCTTATAGGAATTAATAGCATGGATATCCATCCAGGAAATATGATTGGATGAAAGCAAATATGACTGTTTAGGAAGAATCTGTTGATTCTTAATGACAAGCTCTATACCAAAAATCTTCAATAAATGGGCTGACCATTTTTGGATATGAAAGCGCTTTGTTTCTGTGCTAGCGAAGGGAAAAACGACCAAAAGAATTGCTACCCCAGATAAAACATGCAGCCAAATAGCCATCCAGAGGCCAAACCGGATGAGGAGAGGAGTTTGCCGCCCCGTTGATGCTTCATTAGTCACCATATCACTTAACAATATAAATCATGACTACTAAATTACCATAAGTCATCAAATTGACTTAAAAATGTCATCATGCTTTCACAAGAGCTTGGCTTAATACGGTTTCATGATGCATTACAGAGCCATCTGGATTTCAGACGTACACCTCGGAACATCAGGGTGTCAGGCAAACTACCTCCTCGATTTTTTAAAGCATAACGAAGCAGACAAGTATTACCTAGTCGGCGATATTATCGATGGCTGGCGTTTAAAAAAATCATTTTACTGGCCCCAATCTCACAATGATGTGGTGCAGAAGTTACTGCGCAAAGCACGTAAAGGTGCAGAAGTCATTTATGTGCCCGGCAATCATGATGAAAGCGCCCGACAATTTTTCGGAATGTCCTTTGGAGATGTTAAGGTAGTCGAGGAGGTCATTCACACTACCCTTGATGGTAAGAAACTATGGGTGACCCATGGAGATCTATTTGATGGAGTGATGCAATACGCAAAATGGCTAGCGTATGTAGGTGATACGCTCTATTCCTTCATCCTGTATATCAATCGTTATTTCAATATGCTGCGAGTCAGAATGGGCTTGCAGTATTGGTCTTTATCTCAATACCTCAAACACCAAGTCAAAAATGCTGTCAGCTACATAGCGGATTTTGAGCACATCATGGCTCGTGAAGCTCGCCTTCGAGGCTGTGATGGCGTTGTTTGTGGTCATATTCATAAAGCAGAAATTCGGGAGATTGATGGTCTCCTCTACTGCAATGACGGGGATTGGGTAGAGAGCCTAACTGCTTTAGTCGAAACCCAAACTGGTGAACTCAAAATTATTCATTGGCCACACATCAAAGGTGAGCCAGTTGAAGCACCAGAAATTACATTTCAACCTGCTGTTGAACTACTTTTAAAAGAGGCTGCTTTATGAAAATCATGATCATTACAGATGCATGGGACCCACAAGTCAATGGGGTTGTGCGAACTTTAAAACAAACCCGAGCAGAATTAATTGGTATGGGCCATGAAGTAGAGATGATTACCCCAAATGGCTTCAAATCTATCCCTTGTCCAACCTATCCAGACATTGCTCTATCCCTCTTTCCTGGTAAAGAGGTGGCACGGCGTATTAAAGAGTTTGCTCCAGATGCTATGCATATTGCTACGGAGGGTCCGCTAGGTTTATCTGCCCGCTCTTATGGGGTGAAAAATAAACTCCCCTTTTCTACTGCATATCACACCCGTTTTCCAGAGTACGTAAAAGCCCGCACTGGAATTCCTTTGGCAATTACATATGCATTCATTCGTTGGTTCCATAGTCCTTCCATGGCGGTGATGGCACCCACCATTGTGGTGAAAGATGATCTTGAGAAATATGGTCTGACGAATGTTGTCCTATGGTCACGTGGCGTAGATTTGGATATTTTCAAGATGCAAGAATCCAAAGCCCTCAATACTGCTCACCCCATATTTTTGTATGTTGGGCGTGTTGCTGTAGAAAAAAACATTAACGCATTTCTGGAAATCGATTTACCTGGCTCAAAGTGGGTAGTGGGAGATGGCCCAGCAATGGCTGGAATCAAAGAAAAATATCCTGAAATTAATTACTTAGGGGTTTTACAACAACATGAGTTGGCAAAAGTGTATGCCGCAGCAGATGTCTTTGTATTTCCAAGCAAAACCGACACCTTTGGGCTCGTTCTCCTTGAGGCAATGGCTTGTGGAACCCCTGTGGCAGCCTATCCAGTTACAGGACCAATCGATGTTTTGGGTAACTCTAAAGCCGGCGCTATGAACGATGATTTACGTATAGCCTGTATCGAGGCATTAAAGATTCCTCGGGAAGTTGCACGTGCGCATGCAGAAAAGTTTTCCTGGAGAGCGGCAACGGAAGAATTTGCAAGGCATCTCAAGCCAGTCCCCACAACAGCAGTGCATGTAACCGCTATTGCCTAAAAAGAGCCATCCTTGAACTCCCCATACCACATAGATCAAAACCCACATAAGGGAAATCGTGGGTTTGCTCGTGCATGGCATGCTGCTAAGAATTCATGGTGTGGATTAGTGTATGCATTTCGTGAGGAGAGCGCATTTCGTCAGGAATTAACGCTGTTTGTACTATTAACGCCAATTACATTTCTTTTGTCTATCAGCTATTTAGAGAAAGCCTTGCTGATTGCCTCATTAATCATGGTCCTGGTTGTTGAGTTGCTGAACTCTAGTGTAGAAGCTGCTATCGATCGC